>CAZMVM010000001.1:0-890 GCA_964569785.1 uncultured Pigmentiphaga sp.
TGCATCGCTCGAGGAAACTGCCGCCAGCATGGAAGAGCTCGCCTCGACCGTGCGTCAAAACGCCGACAACGCGCGTCAAGCTAACCAGTTGGCAACCAGTGCGTCGGATACAGCGGTGCGCGGGGGTGAAGTTGTTAGCCGCGTGGTTGAAACCATGGGCAGAATCTCCGACAGCTCGAAGAAAGTCACCGAGATCATCAACGTTATCGATGGCATCGCCTTTCAAACCAACATTCTCGCGTTGAATGCGGCAGTCGAAGCTGCTCGTGCGGGCGAGCAGGGCAAGGGCTTCGCTGTGGTGGCAGGTGAAGTTCGTAGCCTGGCGCAGCGGAGTGCTCAAGCGGCCAAGGAAATCGCGGAACTGATCCGTACATCGGTCAGCGAAGTGGAAAGCGGCTCCGCACTGGTGAACGAGGCCGGCGAGACCATGCAACAAGTGGTCCATGCGGTACAGCGGGTTACCGACATCATGGGAGAGATTTCGGCTGCTTCCGACGAGCAGTCTTCGGGTATCGAGCAAGTCAACCACGCCATCGCTCAGATGGATCAAGTCACGCAACAGAATGCTGCCTTGGTCGAGCAAGCAGCTGCCGCGGCCGCCTCTCTGGAAGAGCAGGCCCAGCGGCTGCGTGATGCGGTGTCAAGCTTCCGCGTCAACGACGTAGAAATCATTGAGATGCAAGACGAAGACGCGGCAGAATCTGAGGACTCATACGACGAAGAGAACGACGACGACAGTGTGCAAAACACGTCATTGCCGGCGGGTCAGGCGGTGCCCGCGCTAGCCAGCTGAGTAACGTCGTCGATGTCAACGCAGTCGTGGGCGGCGGCGGGCGCGGGGCGGGGTTTTTTTTTTGTAGAAACCGAAGTGGCCCCCGGGGAACGCCGGA
>CAZMVM010000001.1:900-59798 GCA_964569785.1 uncultured Pigmentiphaga sp.
TTCGGCCGCGGTACGTGATTTTGAGTTTCACGACAGCGATTTCGCCCAGGTGCAACGCATGATTTACGCCCGGGCAGGAATCGCCTTGGGGGATCATAAGCGCGAGATGGTGTATAGCCGTCTCGCGCGGCGTTTGCGCGCCCTGGGTTTACGAAGCTTTGAGAGCTATCTCGCACGGCTCGAGGCATCCCCCGACGACCCCGAGTGGGAGCATTTTGTCAATGCACTCACGACCACACTCACTGCCTTTTTCCGCGAGCCGCACCATTTCCCAATTCTGCACCGATACGCGCAGCAGTTATCGCGGCCACTGTCGGTGTGGTGTGCCGCGGCTTCCACGGGCGAAGAGCCTTACTCGATTGCCATGACGCTTTGTGAGGCGCTTGAAAACGGATACCGCAGTGAGGTTTTGGCAACCGACATCAATACCCAGGTGCTCAGCCGAGCGCAGGCGGGTGTTTATCCTCTGGAGCGAGTTGCCAACATTTCTGCAGAGCGGTTAAAGCGGTTTTTTCTAAAGGGCCGCGGCCGCCACCAGGGTCAAGCCAAGGTTCGGTCCGAGCTGGCCGCCATGGTTACGTTCAAATATTTGAACCTTTTGGATGGTCATTGGGATATACCTCCTCGATTTGATGCAATCTTTTGTCGAAACGTAATGATTTACTTTGACAAACCCACTCAGGCCCGCATTCTTGCGCGCATGGCCCGTTTGCTGGAGCCAGGGGGTTTGTTATTTGCCGGACATTCCGAGAACTTTGCCTACGTGTCGAACGATTTTCGACTGCTTGGTCGCACGGTGTATGAGCGGGTGTAGCAAAACATGAAGGATATAGGTGAATCGGTTGCAACCCGCCGACGATACGACGTCCGTCTTGGCTGTGATGTGGTCAAATTGCTGCCCAATGAGTATTACATCACCGACGAAGACATCGTGCTTAGCACCGTGCTCGGATCCTGCGTCGCAGCTTGCATTCGCGACCCGGCAACGCGGGTAGGCGGTATGAATCATTTCATGCTGCCGGGGTCTGACACGTCCTCGCGTGAGGGGCACTCCATGCGCTATGGCGCCTACGCCATGGAGGTTCTCATTAATGAGCTGCTAAAGGCTGGAGCCCGACGCGAACGTTTGGAGGCAAAAGTGTTTGGTGGTGGCGCAGTCCTCGACCAGATCACATTGTTGAATGTAGGCAAACGGAATGCGGAATTTGTTCTAAAGTATTTGGCGACCGAGGGAATCCCGGTCTTGGCACACGATTTATGTGGTACGCATGCGCGCCGAATACATTATCGTCCGCACGATGGAAGTGTGAGGGTGAGACGGTTGCGTTCTGGGCGCCCGGCGGCAGTTCTCAACCGTCGCGAAGAAGCACTGCAGAAGAATCTGCGTCAAGCGCAACCTGCCCCCGTCATCGAGCTATTCGACGCAGCACCGAACACATGAATAGCAACACGAAATGACAATTCAACGTAAGATCAAAGTACTTTGTGTGGACGATTCTGCGCTAGTCCGCAGTTTGATGTCGGAAATCATCAACTCGCAACCCGACATGGAGGTCGTCGCCGTAGCGCCTGATCCCTTGGTGGCGAGGGACCTCATCAAGCGTCACAACCCGGATGTTCTCACCCTAGATGTCGAGATGCCCCGCATGGATGGGTTGGACTTTCTCGAGAAGCTGATGCGCTTGCGGCCCATGCCGGTAGTGATGGTGTCATCGCTGACTCAACGCGGTTCTGAAGTAACATTGCGAGCTCTCGAGCTGGGCGCCGTTGACTTCGTCGCCAAACCCACCCTGGGTATCCGTGCAGGTTTGCTCGAGTACGCTGACCTCATCGCCGATCGGATTCGTGCCGCCGCGCGCTCGCGCCCACGTCCGCGGCCGGCCACACAGGTGAGCCGCTCGGTCGTCACCTTGAAGCGGCCGCTGGGCAGCACCGAAAAACTGATTTTGGTAGGCGCATCCACGGGGGGCACAGAAGCCATTCGAGAATTTCTGGAACCGATGCCGGCTGATTGTCCTGGCATACTCATTACTCAGCATATGCCCCCAGGGTTCACGCGTTCCTTTGCGCAACGCCTGGATCAGCTATGTGCGATGACGGTGGCGGAAGCACGCCATGGCGAGCGCGTGTTGCCCGGCCATGCGTACATCGCGCCAGGCGACCAACATATGCGGATAGCGCGCAGCGGCGCGAACTATGTCATCGAGCTGGACCAGTCCGAGCCAGTGAACCGGCACCGCCCGTCGGTAGATGTTCTGTTCGAATCGGCCGCGCGGGTGGCTGGGAAGAATGCGGTAGGAGTCATCCTCACGGGAATGGGCCGCGACGGCGCCGCCGGTCTGCTGGCCTTACGGGAAGCCGGCGCTCGAACCTTTGCGCAAGACGAAGCCAGCTGTGTGGTGTTTGGCATGCCGCGAGAAGCCATAGCAATGGGTGCTGTCGATGAGGTGGTAAGCCTCGGGAATATGAGTGAGCGCGTGCTTTCCAGTCTCACCGATACGCGGCGGGTTAGCCGAATCTAAAAATCGGTCTGACATTCGTTTGATTAGAATCACGATCGCACAGACTGAAAAAAGTGGAGTCAAATGATGGTAAATAAAGACATCAAGATTCTGGTCGTCGACGATTTCCCCACGATGCGTCGCATCGTGCGGAACCTGCTGAAAGAGCTGGGTTTCGATAACGTCGACGAAGCCGAAGACGGCCAGATGGCGCTTGATAAGTTGCAAAGCGGTGCTTTTCAGCTGGTTGTCTCCGATTGGAATATGCCCAATATGGATGGGCTGTCGATGTTGAAGCAAATTCGCGCCGATCCTGCATTAAGCAAAATCCCGGTGCTGATGGTAACGGCCGAGGCCAAGAAAGAAAACATCATCGCTGCCGCGCAGGCGGGGGCCAGCGGCTATGTGGTTAAGCCGTTTACAGCTGCCACACTGGAAGAAAAGCTCAACAAGATTTTCGAGAAAATGGCGCAATAAAACGACGACGAATGCCAGGGGGAAATGCTGTGATGAATGACGATCAGTATCCGAACGACTTGTCCGAAGGTGGCGTAGCCGAAGATCTTCTCAAGCGCATCGGCCAGATGACCCGCATGCTACGGGACAGCATGCGCGAACTCGGGCTGGATCAGGCGATAGAGCGTGCCGCCCAGGCGATTCCCGATGCGCGTGATCGCTTGCGTTACGTGGCCCAAATGACGGAACAAGCGGCGAATCGGGTGCTGAATGCTACCGAGCAGGCTCAACCGTTGCAGGAAGGTCTGATTTCTGCAGCCAAAGATCTTGACCAACGTTGGGAAGAATGGTTTGACCGTCCCCTTGAGCTACCGGAGGCGCGCGAGCTCGTCGATGACACACGCGCATTTTTGCGTCGAGTTCCGCGGGATGCCAAAGCCACACAGGAGCAGCTGACCGACATCATGATGGCTCAAGACTTTCAAGATCTTACCGGTCAGGTCATTATGAAGATGATGGACGTGGTCGGGGCCATCGAGCGCGAGTTGCTGCAGGCCCTTTTGGACAACGTTCCATCCGAGCGGCGTAACGAAACCAACTCGTTACTCAACGGCCCGCAAGTCAATCCATCAGCGTCCTCCGACGTCGTCACTAATCAGGATCAGGTCGACGACCTGCTTGCCAGTCTCGGGCTTTAGGCTGCATCGTTCATGGCAGACGGTAGCGATCTGGAAAAAACAGAACCAGCGTCACCGCGACGACTCGAAAAGGCCCGAGAAGAGGGTCAGACAGCACGCTCGCGGGAGCTGGTGAGCTTCCTGGTTCTGCTTGCCGGTGTGATCGCACTTTGGATGGGTGCCGATCGCATTTACCGTGGACTGCGGGGAGTCTTTAGAGAGGGTCTGGGGTTCGACCGGCAACTGGCGGTCGATGCCAAGGTGGTGCCCGAATTTGCCCAGGAAGCGGCGTGGCAGGCACTGTTGACGATGTTACCCCTCTTCGGTGTCTTAGCGTTCATCGCCGTGCTGGCGTCCATTCTCCTGGGCGGTTTCATCTTCGTTGCGAAGCCCTTGCAGCCCAACCTGTCGCGACTCAATCCCCTGAAAGGATTCAAGCGAATCTTCTCGGCCAATACGCTCGTTGAATTGATTAAGGCCGTGTTTAAGGCCTTATTAGTAGGAGCAACCGCGACGGTTGCCTTGTATTATCACCTCGACGCCATGATGGCATTAATGCATCAAACATCGGGCGCAGCAGTGGGTGTGGCCCTGCGTTCGGTTGCAACGTGTTGCGCCTTGATCGTTAGTGGGTTGGCGCTTATTGCTTTGCTGGATGCTCCCTATCAGGTGTGGGAACACGCACGCAAGCTGCGCATGAGCCGGCAGGATGTACGTGACGAGCACAAGGAAAGTGAGGGCGATCCACACGTAAAAGCGCGCATTCGACAGCAACAGCGAGCCATGGCGCGGGGACGCATGATGGCCGCGGTGCCCGAGGCCGATGTCGTCATTACGAACCCGACGCATTACGCGGTGGCGTTGCGATATGACAATGCATCGATGGCGGCACCTCAACTGGTCGCTAAAGGCGCGGGCGAATTGGCGTTGAGAATTCGTGCGCTCGCCAAAGAGCATCGTGTCCCTTTGTTAGAGGCGCCTCCGCTAGCGCGCGCTTTGTACCGCCACGTGGAGCTAAACCAGGAAATTCCCGCTGCCTTGTACACAGCCGTGGCCGAGGTTCTCGCTTGGGTGTATCAGCTGCGAAGCTGGCAAGCAGGAGAGGGTGTCATGCCTGAGCAGCCGCGCGATCTGCAGTTACCTGATGAATTCAATCGACATTCCGAATGAACGCGATTCTGACCAAGCTGCGTGGTGAAGGCGCATCGTATGCCCGCCTTATGGCTGGCCCTATCCTCATCGTCATGGTGTTGGCGATGATGGTGCTGCCGCTGCCGCCCTTCCTGCTCGACCTGCTTTTCACTTTCCATCATGGTGCTGCTGGTGGCCATGTTCACCATGAAGCCCCTGGACTTCGCGGCATTCCCGTCGGTGTTGCTATTTACCACGTTGTTAAGACTCTCGCTGAACGTGGCGTCCACGCGGGTCGTGCTGCTGAATGGTCACCAGGGCCCGGATGCGGCGGGCAAGGTGATTGAAGCGTTCGGGCACTTCCTGGTTGGTGGCAATTTTGCGGTCGGCATCGTTGTCTTCATCATTCTGGTCATTATCAACTTCATCGTCATTACCAAAGGTGCGGGGCGTATCGCGGAAGTGGGCGCGCGTTTCGTCCTGGATGCGATGCCCGGTAAGCAAATGGCGATCGATGCTGACCTTAACGCTGGACTCATCGGTGAAGATGAAGCACGCAAGCGCCGGCAGACCGTCAGCCAAGAAGCAGAGTTCTATGGTTCGATGGACGGTGCGAGCAAGTTCGTTCGCGGCGATGCGATTGCCGCATTACTGATTATGGCCATCACCATCATCGGAGGGCTGCTGGTAGGCATACTACAGCATGGATTGTCCTTCAGCGAGGCGGCGCGCACTTACACGCTACTGACGATTGGGGATGGCCTGGTAGGACAAATTCCAGCCCTGGTCATCTCGACGGCCGCGGGTGTCATTGTTTCTCGGGTCGCCACCGATCAGGACATCGGGCAGCAAGTGGTAGGGCAGTTATTTGCCAACCCTAATGTCATGTTCATTACCGCTGGTGTGTTGGCATTGATCGGAATTGTGCCTAACATGCCCCACGTTGCATTTTTAATGTTAGGCGCAGCCGTAGCCGGAATTGGCTGGCTGCTGCAACGTCAACAGCGTGAAGCCGCACTGCGTGCAGCACAGGAAGCGGCGCAGACCGCACCGGCCGCTGCCGAGGCGGCTGCGGAAGCAACCTGGGACGACGTCACGCTGGTGGATCCCATCGCCCTGGAAGTGGGATATCGCCTGATTCCGCTGGTGGATACCCCGCAAGGGGGCGAACTGCTACGTCGCATCCGCAGTTTGCGTAAGCGCTTTGCACAAGACGTCGGCTTCTTGCCCCCGGTTGTGCACATTCGTGACAACCTTGAGCTAAAGCCGACGGAGTATCGCGTATTGCTTTCGGGCGTTGAGGTGGGGCGCGGGGAAGCCATGCCCGGGTTGTGGCTGGCAATCGATCCTGGCGGCGTCACGGCTAGCCTGTCAGGTACGGCCACCACCGATCCGGCCTTTGGTCTACCGGCTGTCTGGATCGAAGACGCGCAGCGAGAACAGGCTCAAATGTCTGGATATACCGTGGTCGACGCCAGTACGGTGGTGGCTACTCACCTCAACCATTTACTGCACCGTTACAGTGCCGATCTATTGGGTCGTAGTGAGGTTCAGCAGTTACTGGACCGCATTGGTCGTGAGGCCCCGGAACTGGTCGAAGATTTTGTGCCGAAGACAATCAGCTTGACGTCGCTGCAGAAAGTGTTGCAAGGCTTGCTGCAGGAAGATGTGCCCATACGCGACATGCGCACGATTATCGACGTCCTGGCCGAGCACGCCCCACGTTTGACTACGAACCAGAATACCCCGCCTGACATCGACGAGCTCATCGCGTTAGTTCGGCGCGCTTTGGGTCGGGCCATCACTCAGTCGTTGTTTCCCGGTTCGGGTGAGCTGCGCTTGATCGGATTGGACGCCAACCTCGAGCGCGTGTTGGTGCAGGCCGTGCAGGCTGGCGGTGCCTTAGAGCCAGGTCTGGCCGAGTCGCTGTTGCAGCAGGTTGAATCCGCCGTCTCACAACAGGAGATGGCTGGAGATCCGCCCGTATTGCTGGTACCTGCGCAGTTGCGAGCGGCACTCGCCCGTTTCCTGCGCTTACATCTGCCTCAGCTGACTGTACTAGCGAGTACGGAAGTTCCAGACGACCGGGTGATCCGTATTGCAACCTTCATTGGGGGCGCCCCTGCATAAGGCCTGTGATTGCATACGCTACGCCATTGCGTTGCCAAGGCTGGTCTGGCGCGCCCACCGGATAAAGCTGGCGGATTCATTGGTGAGACGGGGTCGTGCCAGGTGAGCGTCCCCGAGACGATACGGAAGACTTGGTCAATGTGCCGTAGCCAGGCCTCTTGCGATGCGTCAGGCCCGCCGGGTGGTGCCTAGCTGTACCGCCGGTCGCTTGCCGTCGGGCTGATACAAGGTAGCGCCTTGCGTGCTACGCAAAACGTCCAGGGCCTGGTTGGTAAAACGCAAATGCGTTCGAATCAATAGGCCGTTACGCTCATTCAGTGTTCGTGCCTTTTCTGCTTCTGTCTGTAGCTGAAGCCATAATGACTCAACGGCCGGCAACTGCCGGATGGCTGCCTCCATGCCCTTGTAGCCATTTTCAAAACCTAGCGAAGTCAAAGCTGCGTCACGTGCAGCAGCCAGGGATTCAAGTTGTTCCGCAAGTTCCTGCTTGCGTGCCGTGATGGCGTTTAACGTCTGCGGGGCCGCACGCTCAACGAGTGCCTGGTGTTCTTCTTCCAGGGTGTGAATAAATGACTGCACCGCGTGCATTTCATTGCTTAACGCTTGCAGCAAGGCGTCGGCAGGCATAGCTAGCTGAAGTTCTCGTTTCGCAGCAATTCTTGGGCGGTGTGAATCAGGCTGTCCGCGATTTGGCCTACGTCAATGCGAAGCTCGCCGCGCTGGATAGCGTCGCGAATGGCTTGAACGCGTTCCATATCGATGTCTGCTTCGGTCGATGATATTTGAGACGCTGATGCGCTCAGCGCAACCGACGTAGAGCTGACGGCGCTCGGTGTCGCGGTTTGTCCGCTTGCTGAGTTAGAGCGTGTCGCGCTGTTGCTTCCGGAGGACGAAATCACGGTAGAAGCGGACGGTGTAAGTGGCGAAATCTTCAAGGTTATCTCCGACGGTCTGCCTGGCTTCGGCAGCCTGCGGTGACGAGGCAATAGCTATCGAAGCCGAGCGGCCATTCACAGTGCAACATTAGTCAGGCACAATCAATAACGGCAGTAGAGCGTCGAACTTTATCCCATCTTGCCGTCGGGCGGTAAGTCACATGGTGATTTCGACGGTGCCCCCTTCGGTCACGATGCCCGTGATGATTTTTCCCGACGCTGTGCGTACTCGTAGCGGAGCCCCGGGAACGGCACTGCCAAGCGACTCACCTTCACTGGCGGCTGTAAAGCCATTCCCTTGCACCACGACACGCACCTTCTGTCCATGCGCAATCATGTCTGCTCGGCGCAAACTGGCTATTTGTACAGGCTGTCCGGCGCGTAGCCGGCGAGCAGCAGTCTGACCGACTGCCTCGTCGAGCCGAAAGAGGGTGTCGCTGGGTAAGCCAATGAGCTCGCCTTGCTGAAGGGCGAGGTTACTGCGGTCGAGTTTTTGTCCGGCTTGAACGGTGCGGCTTGTAATCACATAGCTTCCGTGCACAGCAACTGTGGCCGCAACATAGGTAGCCCACCGTTGGGGCGCTTGACACTCGATGCGTACTGACATCTTGGGACGCAAGCGGGCGCGGGAAGCAGCGGGAATGTGCAGCGAACTGCACGCGGGGAAGCGGCTTACCCCTTCGGCGTCGACCTTGATCGTAGCCGTGCCAGGCAAATGCGCTGTACGTCGTTGCAGTGCTTCTTTGACGAGCAGTTGCACAGGCTCAGAATTCTGGGCCGGGCCTGGTGGCGGCTGCGCTTCTGCGCGGCCTGGAATCAACAGCAACCCAACGCCAAGCAGCAGGAGCCTATGGCCGAAAATGCGGCGCACGCAATACAGAGCACGTGGGAGGAGGGGTTTCTGTGAACAGGGCATCCCAACAAATTTTAAAAAGTGCCGTGCCTGCACACAACATGAACAAGAAGGCAAAGCATCATCTATTCGCGCATTTGTCTTTGCCGCCCGCGCCCTATCATGCTTGTGGTTAAGAAAGCCGCGTCACAGGAGTGTGCATGCTGAATCGCTTGGATACGGCAGTAGGGTTTTATCAGGAAGCGCTAAGTTTACGCGCGCAGCGTCAGGAGATTCTGTCGTCGAATATCGCCAATGCAGACACGCCCGGCTATAAGGCGCGCGATTTCGAATTTTCTACTGAACTTCGTAACGCCTTGCAGGGGCGCGGTTTGCAAACGACACGCACCACTGAATTGGCCCGTACGCACAACGCGCATATTCCTGCCCGGGCAACCATTGTAGGGCCCACTCACCTGAAATATCGTGTGCCCACGCAACCCGCGCTGGATGGCAACACGGTAGATATGGATGTTGAGCGGGTGAACTTCGCAGAAAATACCGTGCGGTATCAAAGCACCTTAACCCTGTTGTCGGCGCGGATTCGTTCAATGCTAGCCGCCGTACAGCAGTAATCGCGCTAGCCAACGCAAGGAGCAGCTCCCATGTCTTCCATGAGCATATTCCAGATTGCCGGTTCAGCTTTGGTGGCACAATCCCAGCGGCTCAATGTCACGGCCAGTAACCTGGCAAACGCGAACAGTGCGGTGGGGCCGGATGGGGAGCCTTACCGTGCCCGTCACGTGGTGTTCCGGACCGCACCCGTACCAGGTCATGGGTTGGGAAGCGAAGTGGGGGGCGTTCAAGTGTCAGCAGTGGTGCAAAGTAATGCCGAAGCGCGTCTGGTGTACGACCCCGGCAATCCCCTGGCCAACGCAGAAGGCTATGTCGCCATGCCGAACGTCAATGTGGTTGACGAAACCGTCAACATGATATCTGCGTCGCGCGCCTACCAGGCCAATGTTGAGGTGCTTAACACCGCGCGCACGTTGATGCTAAAGACACTGACCTTGGGGCAGTAAATGAAGCAAGCGTCATTCAACACGAGGCTGCTAAACGGAACAGCCGGTAGACACCAAAAGAGAATGGCATGATCAATTCCGTATACGCTACGGGGACGCTCCAAGCGTCTAGTGGTGCAGAAAGCGCGGCGGGTTCATCGCGTGCCCTTATTGATGATATCCAGAATCGCTTTCTTACCTTGCTGATTACCCAGCTGAAAAACCAGGATCCACTCAACCCGCTGGATAACGCCCAGGTTACCTCACAATTGGCGCAAATTAGTACGGTCAATGGTATTACCCAACTGAACCAAACCCTGCTTGCATTGAGCGGACAAATTGACATGTCGCAAGCGATGCAGGCCGCCTCTTTGATTGGCAAGAATGTGCTGATTCCAGGCGACAAGATCGCGGTGGGTAATGGAGTAGCCACGCCGTTCGGGGTCGATGTGATCGCGCCCGCTGCCAAGGTCGAAGTCGTTATCGTTGATGCCGCAGGGGTACCGGTACGAACACTTGATTTGGGGCCGCAACAGGTCGGCGTGGTATCGCTCGAGTGGGATGCCACTGATGATGGCGGGCGACCCTTGCCTGACGGTGCCTACTATGTGCGTGTGTCGGCGGTTGACCAAGGTGAGGTCGAGGTGCCGGTTGGCGCGCTTTCCTATGCCCATGTGCATGGGGTTGCCTATGCCGCAGACGGGTTGCAGCTAGACCTCGGGTTGGCGGGCAATGTTGGTCTGTTTGATATTCGCAAGATTCTATAAGTCAGGGAGAGCCATATGGGTTTCGGGCAAGCACTAAGCGGTCTTAATGCGGCTTCGCAGCACCTGGATGTCATTGGTAATAACATTGCCAATGCCAATACCGTGGGGTTCAAAGCCGGATCGGTCAGTTTTGCCGATGTTTATGCGTCATCGCGTATCGGACTTGGTGTGCAGGTGGCGGCCATTAACCAGCGGTTTACCACCGGCAACCTGGAAGTCACCGGCAACCAGTACGACATGGCCATCGATGGCGAGAACGGCTTCTTCCGGCTCATTAATCAGAACGGCGAGATCCTGTATTCGCGCAACGGGCAGTTCATCAAGGACGATGAACACTATATCGTGAATGCTCAGGGCCACCGCCTGACCGGATATCCCGCAGGTGCGGTGGGTGCTGACCCCGTCCCCTTGCGCGTCCCCGTGGGTAACATGGCGCCTCGTGCGACGGAGAACATTACGGCCGATACCAACCTCGATGCGCGTGCCGAGCCCATCGACCCGCTGACGCGTCCGTTCGACCCGACCGACCCACTGTCTTTCACACGCGCCGCTCCGGTTACGGTATACGACTCGCTAGGTAATGCGCACCAGCTGACGCAATACTTTATCAAGCGCGATCCGCAAGCGGCAGGTAATGATTGGGAAGTGCGCTACACGCTGAACGGCCAAACGGTCGAAGTGGGGACACCAGAGATACCAGCACAAGACGAAGTTCCAGAGGTTCGCTTTAGCTTGCCTGCAGGCATGCCGCAAGCTGATGAGAGAGTCGTTAAATATGATGTGGCTGGGCGTGAGGGATATGCTCTCGTGCGCTCAGGACCGGATGGCGACGTCGCGTATCACCTCGTACTTGGGGCGGTCAATATCGACACTGCGACCAATACTGCTACGATCTCCGTCAGTGTTGGGAGTGAGCTCAGCGGTGTTGCAGCACAACGCGCTGTGGCGTCCACGACGTCGATTAACGACGGAGACGTCTACCGCAACGCGATTCCTGCACAACCTGCAGTGCCGGAGTCATGGGGTGACTTCGGCATCCTCGTGTTTGACACGAATGGTCGGTTAATGGGCAACCCGGTGCTCAACCTGCGGATCGAGGACCCGTCGGGTTCCTCGTCGGGTGCACCGGCAGAAGACTTGCTTATCGCAGTCGATTTCACCGGCTCCACACAATTCGGGTCTCCCTTCAGACAGAATGCCATCCAGGATGGCTACACCGCCGGCGAATTCGTGGGCATTGCGGTGTCTGCTGACGGCACGATCACTGCATCATTCACGAACGGCAAGACGGATGTGGTAGGGGTGGTCGCACTGGCAGGGTTCAATAACGTGAACGGTTTGAAGCCAGTAGGCCAGAACGCCTGGGCTGAGTCTCCTGAATCGGGGGCGCCTATGCTTGGCCAGCCGGGAAGCAACGGTCTGGCAACCTTGATGGGGCAAGCAGTGGAAGCCTCGAACGTAGACATGAGTGCGGAGTTGGTCAACATGATCATCGCGCAGCGCAGTTATCAGGCCAACGCCCAAACCGTGAAGACTCAGGATCAAATTCTGCAAACGCTCATGGCGATGCGTTAGTCGCTGGGCTGCTAACACAGATAAGGCTTGAAGCATGGATCGCGTAGGGTATATTGCCGCCGGCGGAGCTGCCCGTGCCCTGGAACAACAGGCCGTGGCAGGCAACAACCTGGCCAATGCCTCAACGACTGGCTTCCGCGCGCAATTGACACATTACCGTGCCGTGCCCTTCATTGGCGAAGGGCAGCCGACCCGCGTGGGCACGGTAGTCGCCACCCATGGCGCTGATTTCTCGCCGGGGCCCATTGAAACCACCGGTCGGGCCTTGGATGTTGCCATCCAAGGGGCAGGCTGGTTCGCGGTGCAAACGGCCAACGGTGAGGCGTATACGCGGGCGGGTGACTTCCGAGTGGGGCCCAACGGCATGCTGGAAACCTCTGCCGGGCTCCCCGTATTGTCTGATCAAAACCAGCCCATCGCGATTCCGGAGAATGCCCGGTTGGCGATCGCGCAGGATGGTTCTATTGCCATGCTGAACGAAGGCGATGCCGATGGGCATGTGGTACTTGCGCGGCTTAAGCTCGTTGATCTCCCTCCCACAGCATTGGTGCGCGGTGACGATGGTTTGTTTCGGGGTAATCAGGCGGCCGGCGTGCCGCCTGTTGCGCAAGCCGATCCTGCGGTCCGTGTGATCGCGGGGGCCCTGGAAGGCAGCAACGTAAGCCCTGCAGCAACCATGATCGCCATGCTCGAAAACGCTCGGCTGTTCGACATGCAAATGAAGACGATTCAACACGCGAGCACCAATGCCGAACGCGCCAATCAGCTGCTGTCAGCGGGCGGCTAATGTTGCGGATAGCTATGCCGCTTAAACCCATCCCGCTGAAAGTAATAAGTGTGCGAGCGCGTTAGGCGACTCGACGCTACCGCATGCAACGTGGCCGGACGTCTCACGCAAGAAGTACTGGGAAGTGTTCGGCACCGACTACCGCATACAGGTTAGGAGAACTTTATGATTCGCTCGCTTTGGATTGCCAAAACGGGCCTGGATACCCAGCAGACGCGTATTGATGTTATTGCCAACAATTTGGCTAACGTGAGTACGCAAGGTTTCAAGCGGACGCGTGCCGTTTTTGAAGACTTGATGTATCAAACAATTCGGCAGCCCGGAGGCTTTACCGCAGAAGCAACTCAACTGCCCACCGGTCTGCAACTGGGAAGCGGGGCCCGCACCGTGGCCACGGAGCGCATCCATACGCAAGGGGCCTTGGAAGAGACCGGCAACGTCCGAGACCTCGCCATCCGTGGCGCTGGATTCTTCCAAGTGGAATTGCCGGACGGTACGCTGGCTTACACGCGTGCCGGGTCGTTCTCTCTGGACCCGGATGGGCAACTAGTGACGGCGTCGGGCTATGTGCTTCAACCAGCGATCAACGTACCGGATAACGCCTTGTCGCTTACCATCGGCCGTGATGGTACGGTTTCGGTGACGCAACCGGGCAATGCTGCCAGTATGCAAATTGGCCAATTGCAACTGGCCACTTTCGTGAACCCGGGCGGGTTAGAGTCGCTGGGCGAAAACCTATATCTGGAAACGGACGCTTCGGGCCCCCCCAACTTATTGGCGCCAGGAATCGATGGCGCGGGGCTGGTGATGCAAGGGTGGGTTGAAACCTCTAACGTCAATGTCGCGGAAGAGCTGGTCAACATGATTCAGGCGCAGCGTGCGTATGAACTGAACAGCAAGGTTGTTCAGACATCGGACCAGATGCTGGCGCGATTGTCGCAGCTCTAAGGCGTTACCCGGGCAGCAGTTTATGGCCTGCTGACCACGATGGGTCGGCGCGAAAAAGTAAGAGCTGAAGAAAACGTTAAGCCCGAAAGAGATTTTTAACGGCGGCGAGCATTCGCCAGGTTTGTCGGCAAATGTTAGCCATCCTTTCTATTCAATGACAATGAGTTCGCTACCGGGATACATCAGGGCGCAGAGCAAAGCGTTGGGTTCGGGCCTGCGGGCCGCAGCCGGTGTAGCGGTGCTGTTACTGTCAGGCTGCGCCATGGTTCCGCCCGAGCCTCTCGTAGAGGGGCCGCTCACGGCGCTGCCGGCAGAGCGCTTTCCGCAAGTAGCGATACCGAATGGCTCCATCTATCAGCCGGGCGCGCTTGGGAACTTCCCATTGTTCGAGGATAGGCGCCCGCGGAACGTGGGCGACATTGTCACGGTGTTACTCAGCGAGCGTATCAACGCTGCTAAAAACGTCTCCACCTCCACTTCACGTAACAGCGGCATCGAACTGGGCTTTGATACGGTGCCTCGTTCGCTGGAGAAAAGTCTAGGGGGCCAAAGCTTGGACTTCACCGGTAACAATGTAGCAACGGGCCGGGGAAGCACCAACGCCAGCAATACATTTTCGGGCACGATCACCACGACCGTTATCGGTCTGCTCCCGAATGGAAACTTGCAGATTGCGGGAGAAAAGCAAATCGCGATTAATCGGGGCCAGGAATACATCCGCTTTTACGGCGTTGTCGATCCCCGCTCGATCTCGGGAAATAACACAGTGCTGTCCACGCAGGTCGCGGATGCACGCATTGAATACCGCAGCAAAGGGGTGATGGACGAGGTTCAAACGATGGGCTGGCTGCAGCGATTCTTTCTCATCGCCTCGCCGTTTTGATGGCAAGTTTCTGCTTTACGCGGTAGTTATGATTTCCAAGGTACGGTTTTAAGGGGGGCGCACCATGGCAGCAAGGTTAACGGCGGTGAAGCTCACGCGCCTCTTATATGTGTTGTGCGCCGCGGCGGCCATTTCATTTACGGTGCCAACATTTGCGGCAGAACGGTTAAAGGATATTGCGTCGATCCAAGGGGTGCGCAGCAATCCCCTGGTTGGATACGGGCTGGTCGTAGGCCTGGACGGCAGCGGCGACCAAACTCGACAAACACCGTTTACTACCCAAAGTCTTACTAACATGCTTTCGCAGCTGGGAATCACCGTTCCTCCCGGCACGAACATGCAGCTAAAGAACGTGGCAGCGGTGATGGTAACTGCCGAGCTGCCCCCGTTTGCACGGCCAGGCCAAACCATCGATGTGGTGGTCTCTTCCATGGGGAATGCGCGTAGCCTGCGGGGCGGCACGCTACTCATGACACCGCTGAAAGGAGCCGACGGGCAGGTGTATGCCATCGCTCAAGGCAATCTCGTGGTTGGGGGTGCCGGGGCGGAAGCAGGAGGCAGCCGGGTGCAGGTAAACCAGCTGGGCGTGGGGCTCATCAGCAATGGCGCCGTCGTTGAGCGCGCGGTACCGACGGTATTAGCTCAAGACGGGAATCTTTACCTGGAGTTGAACAGTACCGATTTCGGCACCACACAGAATGTAGTCAATGCCATCAATCAGCGTTTCGGCACGGGTACGGCGGTTGCCGTGGATGGACGCTCGATACGGGTGCGCAGCCCGATCGACCCCGGCAGCCAGGTGAGGTTTCTGGCTGAGCTTGAAAACTTGCGTGTCACGCGAGCGCCGGTGCCAGCCAAAGTGATTATCAACGCCCGCACCGGCTCGGTGGTCATGAACCGCAACGTTACCATCGAGGAGGCCGCCGTTGCGCATGGGTCGTTGTCGATCGTGGTCAGCCGAGGCGCCGCGGTGAGCCAGCCCGACACACCTTTCGGCGGTGGTAGCACGGTGGTGGTTCCAACTACAGACATTGAAATGCGGCAGGCAACGGGCGCTTTGCAGCGCGTCAGCACCAGCGCGAACCTCAGTGAAGTGGTGAGCGCGCTTAACGCGCTCGGGGCGACCCCGCAAGACCTCGTCTCGATTTTGCAGGCCATGCATGCGGCCGGCGCTCTCCGAGCCGAGCTCGAAATACTGTAATGCTTTGCTAGCGCAGGGATGTTATGTACCCACACTGCGCACGCCGTATCATGCGTCACATCACGTGCCCCATTTGTCGCGTCATGATCCTCAGGACTGCGTAGGTTGACTGCAGCGACAGTTCGCTTTGGGCGCCCTATACCCAAGTTCTAAGGCGTCTTCGACCCTCAGGCACCGACGTTTGGTTCACAGGTAAGTAAAGGTCGGGAATTAAGAAGATGAGTTTCGTATTCGATGTTGGGACGTTAGCGTCGCTGCGCCAGAACATTCGTGCGGGCCATACCGGCGCCCATCAAAAGCTTGCGCAGCAGTTTGAAGGGCTTTTCCTGCAAATGATGCTCAAGAGTATGCGGGAAGCGTCGCCCAAAGAGGGTCTGTTCGACAGCGATCAGGCGCGCATGCTGCAATCCGTATTCGATGCACAAATCTCTCAGCAACTAAGCGAACGAGGTTTGGGGCTGGCCAAAGTTTTATTGGCTCATTTGCAACGACACGGCGCGGCGCAAATACCTGGCTCGCCAGCATCCGCCAAGTTTGGGACTGGCACCGGAGAGTCGGGAGAGACGCGCCGAATTGTGGGAGATGGTGGTCTGGCCGGTCGCTCGTTGAGTGTGCGCGACACGCGGCTCACCTCCACGCCCTTCACAATGCTGCCAGAGTATGCCGCTTCCGCTGCGACGATGCATACAGCTGATACCCGGTCCTTAGATCAAAGTGATACCCATACGGGCTTGCCTGCGCACGTGGCGCAGTTTGTCGCGCGACTATTGAAGCCTGCCAAGGCGGTGGCTCAGGCAAGCGGTTTGCCGCTTAAGCTGATACTTGGGCAAGCCGCACTTGAGTCAGGGTGGGGCCAGCGAGAGATCCAGACTCCTGATGGTCGGCCCACGCACAACCTCTTTGGTATTAAAGCCACAGGAGGCTGGGCCGGCAAAGTTGTTGATGTGCTTACGACAGAGTTCATCGATGGCCGTCCGGTGAAGATGCAGCAACCCTTCCGTGCCTATGCGTCATACGAGCAGGCTCTGCAGGACTATGCCAACTTGATTACCCGCAGCCCGCGTTATCGTGAGGTCACGAATGCGCAAGATGCCTACGACGCAGCAAGAAAGATTCAAGCGGCCGGTTATGCCACCGACCCGAATTACGCCGATAAGCTGATCCGCGTGATGCAGAGGTTGCCCGTCGCCAGCTAAAGGTTGCGCGTCACCTGCCGTTAATAGTTCCTGTAAGGGTGCTTGCAGCGACCCGTTGCGCAAAGAGCACATGCGGCTTCTGTGTTAGACGGGTACGGTTATTTGGATACCTCATGACGAATTTATTCAGCCTTGGCAAGACCGGGCTCAGCGCAGCACAGGCTGCATTGAGCACAACGGGTCACAATATTGCTAACGTCAATACCCCTGGCTACAGCCGACAGCAGGTGTTGGTGTCGACAGCAGGTGGTGGTCGCAGTGCGATCGGACACTACGCCGGGCGCGGGGTGCAGGTCGATATGGTGCGTCGTATCTACGACAGCTTCCTGACCCAACAAGTGAATGTCGCCACCGCCAGCACAAGTGCCCTTGAAACTCAGGTCACGCAAATCGGCCACATCAACAATCTTCTGGCCGATCGTACGGTGGGTTTGGCCCCGGCGATTAACCGGTTCTTCGAGGGGATTAACGCTGTGGCGTCCGCGCCGCACGATGCGGCCTCGCGTGCCGAGTTGCTGGGTCGCGCCGGTAGCCTGGTTACTCAGTTCACCGGGTTGAACGAGTTCTTCGAGAGCCAGCGCGAGGCGGTCAATCAGCAGATTGCTACGACGGTTGAGCAAATCAATAGCTACGCCGAACGTATACAGGAGCTTAACGTTCGCATTGTGCTGGCGCGCGGCACAGTCAATGGAGAACAGCCGCCCAACGATCTGCTGGATCAACGCGATCGTCTGATTACCGAATTGAATGAGCTAGTCGGTGTGACGGCCACCGAGCAAGATGGCGCGGTCATGCTCACCTTGGGTAACGGGCAAGTGTTGCTGGGCGGTGGCACGGTTTATCCACTACATGCCATGATGTCGGCGGCAGACCCGCAACGCACCGTTGTTGCACAGACGCTTCCCGATGGCACCCTGGTTGAGGTGGACGACCTCACGATTCAGGGGGGGCAGCTCGGCGGCCTGCTTCAATTCCGGGTGGAAGGGCTGGACCCGCTGCAAAACGAGTTGGGACGATTGGCCATTGCGCTTGCCATGAGTTTTAACGCTCAACACGTGCAAGGGGCCGACTTGGCAGGCCAGCCGGGTGAAAACTTTTTCTCTATTCCGGACACGGTTACCGCGATTGCGCACGAAGCGAACGCCGATCACAGCGTTACCTTTACGGCCAAAATCGTTGATTCCTCCAAGCTTACCGTCAGTGATTACCGCGTTACGTTTGATGGTACAGCCAACACCTACACGGTCGTGCGTTTAATCGATGGGAAAACAGTGTGGCAGGGTAACGACCTGGGCGATGCCGAGTTCGACGGTTTGGCCCTTGATGCGCTGCCACAGCCGCCTGCCGATCGCGATTCCTTTCTGCTCCAGCCTACCCGGCATGGTGCGCGCGACATCGGCCTGTATATCAGTGACCCCTCTCGAATCGCTGCCTCGGCGTATGACGCCTCCGACTCTACCGTGGGAGGATCGAGTAATGGTGAGAATGCGCTCAAGCTTGCGAATCTGCAAACCGCCCAGATCGTCGGCGGGCTGGAAACCCAACCTCCAGGTCAAGGCACGATGAGCATTACCGCCGCTTTTTCACAGCTGGTTAACGAGGTGGGTGTGAAGACGCAAGCGTTGACGACGGCACATCAGGCGCAACAAAGCCTGCATGCGCAAAGCTACGCTGCCCAGCAAGCCGTTTCAGGAGTGAACCTGAACGAGGAATACATCAATCTCGATTTGTACGTACAACAATATCAGGCGAGCGCCCGCTTGATCGAGGTAGGATCGGTGCTATTCGATACCTTGCTTGGACTGCGCTCCTAAGGAAAAGATATGCGAGTCAGTACGCTCATGACGCACCAGGTTGCGGTGCGCACAATGACCTCCCAGGAAGGCAAGATGCTGCACACCATGCAGCAAATTTCAACGGGGCGCCGCGTGCTCACCCCGGCGGATGATCCATTGTCGGCCGCCTTGGCAGTGAATGTTGCTCAGACGCAAAGCATGAATAGCCGGTATGCCGAAAACCGGGACATAGCGCGTCAGAATTTGTCGGCAGAAGAAAACACGCTGAGCGCCGTCAGCAACATGCTGCAGGATGTGTTGACTCGGATCGTGGAGGCGGGTAACGAAGCGTTCTCCGATGCCGATCGCCGTATCTTGGCAGACGTTCTTTCCGAAATGCGGGAAACCTTGCTGGGGTTGGCCAATGCCACCGATGGCACCGGTCGCTACTTGTTCTCGGGCGATCATGCGGAAGTGGCTCCGTATGATCCCAATACGGGCGCCTTGTTGAATCCCGACATGAAAGGATCCAGAAACGTCCAGGTGGCGCAGACACGCGTGATGCCCACGGCGTCAACTGCGGTTGAGGTGTTTCATCGCCCGCCTCCTGGCACGCAGGCTTTTGTGATCGAGGCTGACCCCAATAATAGTGGAACTGTTACCTTTGGTCGGCTCGAAATCGTTGACGTCGCCGCTTTAGCACCGAGCGAAACGATCACGATCTCATTCGCGCCCTCCGGCGATCCCAGCCAACCCTGGAACCTGGTCGTGGAAGCGGATGGCAATGTGTTGCCCGGCTACCCCCGGCCCTACGCTCCCGGCGAAGAGTTTACTTTCAATGGATTACGAGTGCGCTTCGACGGCGAGCCAAACGCCAGTGACGTCTTTACCGTGCAGTCCGCAACGGTTGATCTCTTCGCCGACTTGGATCGGGTCATTCAAACGCTGGGCAGCCCGATCTCGGGCAACCCGCCAGCCGTGGCAGCCCTGCGTAACGATTTGGCCACTGCCAACCGCAAAATTAATCTGGTACTTGATAATGTGCTGACGGTTCGTGCATCGATTGGGGCGCGCATAAACGAGCTTGAAGCACTGGACGGCGAAGGAATGCACCGCCATCTAAACTACGAGGCACATTTATCCTCACTCGAGGACCTGGATTATCGTGCTGCCAGCAGCGACCTTGCCGTAAGAACGATGGCATTGCAAGCAGCCGAATTGGCCTATATGAAGGTGCAAGGTCTTGGCCTGTTTGCACGCCGCTAGCTGCGCTTAAATACGACGTTTCCGGCGTGCTCCGCAAGCTACAAGCGCCGGGGCCTTGCTGTGTATGAGGTCCCGGCCCCCCGGCGCACTGGTGCCAGCAGGACTCTCTCGCTTAGCACTACGGCACGCTTCGGTATATTTCCCATCCTCCGCTTGATGCGCAACCGCGCTGTCGCCCATCCATTCACCAACCCCGGCCGCTCACGACTCTAACCTCGACAGCTGCTCGAACCTTTTCCTCCTTCGCTGCATCCAATCGGCACCTTCAGAAGGCTCACCTTGACAAGATTCCGTCAGCCGATAGCAAGGAGCGATCATGAAAACCATACCCCTGGTGTTGACGAGCGTTTTGGCGTTGTGCTCGTTAGGTGCCTTGGCGGGCGAAGCCGCCGGGAAACTAGACCAAGCGCCGCCGCCTCAACCGTACGCCAAAGTAAGCTCATTGGTGGCCTTACCCGATTTCATACCGGGCCTGGGCACTTTGTATGTGGATCCCACAACCCTTCCCGCTGGCCCCTTTCTGGGATATGACGCAGACGGGAAACTTGCCGCGACGATTTATATGGTTCCGTTGGCAGAGCTGGAGAAAGGCACAGCTTATGATGGCTTGAAGCTCGGATCGCCCAATGTGGTCTCCGTCGATATCTACTACAACGCGGGTCACCCCGGCGTGGAAGCACCGCACGCCCACGTTGTGTTATTCCATAGCGAAGATGCCGAAAAGCGCTTGGAGCAAAAGTGATGATCTCACGCAGGCGGGCGATCACCCTCGTGTTTGCAGCGTCGTTATACCCGATTCTGCGAGGGGTGGCAGCCCAGAATCAACAGGCTGCCGCACCCCCGAACGCTGCGTCCACCACTCAGTGCTCGTCAGCCGGGCAATGGCTTGAATCTGAACGGCAGGAGGCGATAGTCACGATCGCCATGAAAGGTACTCCTCGCGGTGAGCGCGTCTGGTTCGAACCGAACGGGGTGGCCGTACCACTCGGTACACGCCTCAGGTTCGTTAATGAGGATCCGGGGAATAGTCATACGGCAACTTGCTTTCATCCGGATTTGTATGGTCAGATGCGCCGCATTCCGGTGTGCGCGCAGCCGTGGGAATCTGGTTTCTTGCTTCCCGACCAGTCATTTGAGACTGTGTTAACCCTGCCCGGTGTCTACGATTACTATTGCCTGCCGCATCTTGCTCATGGCATGGTGGGACGCATCGTCGTGGGGAATTCGCAGAGCGCCGGGTGGGTCGACGAACCCTATGCGAGTGATTTGCACGCGCCCACAGGAAAGGGGGAGTTTGTTGCAGTTGGCGAGATTTTGGCCCACAAATCAGCCCTGAATTCTGAATAACCAGCATCGAGCGGCTTTTCAATGGGCACGATGAGCCAAGTTTAACTTTCGGTTTTCGCAGAGCATGGAGCTTTGCGCTGTAGCGGAAGTTGCCCGGCTAGGCCGCGCTTGTATCTGTCCGTTCAGTGCAGCTCATAACGTTCGAAAGAGCACCGTTTGGGGACTGATTCTTGCTCAGGGCTGCTACTGAAGGGTCCGCCTGACGCGTCAACCTATCTTTTGACTTCGCTTTCTGCGAATCAACCTCAGTGAGAGGTAGTGGTGGAATCGGTAGGCGGGCAGTGCGCGTAGCGCGCGGGGGGCAGTCGATCGTTCGGTTATCGGCCTCGTCTGAGCCCTCTACTTGTATGTGGGGTAGGAGGCAAGGAGCCTGCGATGAATAAAGTCGCTTTTTCCGAAGATGAGCTGCTGGCTCTGGTCAGGCAGGGCGATGAAGCAGCGATCCGCGCGCTTGTAGCGCAGCTTAATCCACGCTTGTTCAGGGTTGCCCGCGCTATTTTGCATTCCGACGCCGACGCCGAGGACGCGCTTCAAGATGCTTATATTCAGGCCTTTATTCATCTTGAGCAGTTTCGCGGCGACTCCCGCTTTTCAACCTGGATGACTCGCATCGTGATCAATGCCGCCCGCATGCGGCTGAGAAGTTCCCGCATCAACGAAGAATACGATACCGCCCAGGAGCGCACCTATAACGCCGAGACGTCTGGGTTGACTCGATTTCCAACCCCCGAGGAAAGTTTGCTACAAAACGAGTTCGTTCAAATTCTGGACGATGCAATCTTTCGCTTACCCGAAAATCTCAGAATCGTATTTGTATTAAAAGAAGTTCAGGGCATGAAAGCGATCGAGATTGCGGAACTACTGCAGCTCAATGCCGTCACCGTCAAAACCCGACTCTTTCGGGCCCGACTTCAGCTGCGACAGACGTTATCTGCAACAACAGCCGATTCATTAGCCCATCTTTATGGTTTTGATGGAATACGCTGCTCGCATATGGCTGATCGCGTGGTGAGGGAGCTGCGCCGGGTTCGCCGCCCAACGGAACCTATGTGAATCGAAACCGGTTTGGTCTTGTCAAGCCGGGACAGTGGACGATATGTCCTTACGTGGCGTCACCGCTAAAAATAAGCGTATACATAGCGATCGGGCCGCAGCACCACGGCGGAGGCGCGCGCTGAATCGAGGATTTCACCCAAAATACCCGTGCAGTCACGCACTGTCGTTTTTTCATGGCCTGGCAGGAAGTCGTCGTCATGACGAACCAGATGCACGTAGCGGACGCTCATGCCTGCGGGCAGAGAAATGTGCACATCGGCCCCCACCCACTGCAAAACCGCGAATTCGCGCCCCAGGACGTCGTCTAGCAAAACGCGCTTGCCGTCGGCTTGCTCTACCAGCGGTTGGGGCATGAGTTCGCCCGGTGGAACCCGGGCGGAAGGAAGGTTGTGGGGGGTGAAGTAGCCATCCGCAAAGCGAGGTTTAGGCTTGAACTTGAGGTGCAGAATGTAGTCTCGCACCGGACGAATGAGACACAGCAAGCGCAAGGTGGTCTGGGCGAACGCGGCACCCAAAACAGATTTCGGCTGCATGAAACGCCCAATCTGCAGCGCCATCTTGATCAGCGCCCCCGCGTGGGGTCTGCGTTCTTGCTCGTAGGTGTCGAGTAGCTCCGGTGGTAGCTGGCCGTTAATAACCGCAGCAAGTTTCCACGCAAGATTGGCGGCGTCGCGAATACCGCTGTTCATCCCCTGACCAGCAAAAGGAGGTGACAAATGCGCAGCATCGCCGGCTAAGAAAACACGCCCTTTACGCCAGCGCTGGGCGACACGGGCATGGAAGGTATAAACCACCATACGGGTCACTGGTAGGTTGGCATCTTCGGGTTCGCGCTCCCGGATCCATGTGCGTACCCGCTCTTCATCCAGCACGTCTTCGGGATTTTCTCCCTTCAATAACATGAATTCGTATCGTAAGGTTCCATCGGGGCCGGGCAGGCGTATCGCGGGACGCCGAGGATCACAGAACGTGCGTGTATGTCGGAAAGGCGTAGTGCGGTCGAGCATGTCAACAATGAGCCAACGTTCGCCAAACGTACTGCCTTCCATGGGTATGTCTAACGCCTCGCGAATCGGACTACGTCCGCCGTCGCATCCTACTAGCCAGGCGCAACGCAGATTGATACGCTTGCCCTGATGTTCTATTTGCAGGGTGACACCTGCCTCGTCCTGTTGGAAGCTCTTCAGTTCAGAATTGAAACGCAACTCGGCCAGGGGACTGCGGCGCAACGCTTCGGTAAGCTGAGCAACTAGCACGGGCTGACGAAACGCATTGCGCTTTGCATAGCCATACTCTCGGTTCGCGGGCAGAATGCGCGCAAAGAGCCGGTTACGCCACGAGTAGTAGTAGACGCCGTAGTCCTGGCTGATACGTGGCAAGACTTCGGCGAGCACACCGGCAGATTGCAACGTGCGCAGACTTTCGTCGTCGATGGTCACTGCGCGAGGTTCATTTACGGGGCCGTCAAGACGGTCGATAATCACCGTGCGTATGCCGGCCGCGGTGAGCAGATGTGCAAGTGTCAGCCCGGTCGGGCCTGCACCCACGATGGCAACAGGAAACGTTGGCGTGTCCATGGCAAGATGGCTGATATCTTATGGGTAATCGATGGGCGAGCGTCTCGTTGCGTTGCTCTCATTCTGTTGCGGAGGGCTTACAGGGTGCTTTCGTCTGGTTGGGGCGTTGCGCCTGTGCCGCCATGCGAGCCTCGATGCGACGGGCGCAGCGCCGCAATTCAGAAAGCGTTCGTGTCAGACTAGCCGTCGTGGGTTTATTAGTAGGCAATACCACGCTAAGGCTGCCTAGAAGCCGGTTGCCTTCATGTAGCGCAACCGCGACACCCGTTACGTTCCGGTCGACTTCTTCTCGCGCAACCGCATAGCCTTGCTCGCGTAACGGAGCGAGAGCGGAATACAGATCTTGCGCACTGCACGGGAGTTTCGCGGCGGCCAACGCGGGTGCTTCGGTCTGAGTCAAGTGGGCCAATCGATCTAACGGCAAATGGGCCAGCACGATTTTGGAGGTGGCGCCCCGGTACAAAGGCATCGCTCGCCCGCGCTCATAGCTGACGGTGGGCCCATGGCCCGAACTGCGAGCCTCCAGGATGCACATCACCATATTGTTGATATGTAGCTTACATAGCAGCACCGTGCCGTCCGTGAGCTGGGCAAGTTGGTACGGAAGCTCACCGGCGGCGTGCAGGAGCGGGTCGGTGAGTCGCGTGAGCCGATCGAGTTCGACCACGCGAGGACCGAGCGCATAGCCGCGCTTGCCGACCCGCTCAAGCAGCCCTGCTGCGGTCAGCTGTTTAAGGTCGCGGTAAACGCTGGCGCGGGAGGCGTTCAGGGTTTGCATGAGCAGGTCTGCCGACAGGACGGGACGCTCAAGCGAAAACTGCTCGAGAATGCGCAGGACACGGGTGAGTTCGGCCATGGCGCTTGACGCTTAGCTACGCATAATCGATCGTCCCCACTGATTCAGCGTGCGCTCTTCATGCGGCCAGACTCCCACGGGTCGGTCGGGCGCACATACTTCGATTTCCGCCGAGATCTCTGCCAAGTTACCGTCCGGGTCGCGCACCATGAAGAAGACGTCATTGCCCGGGCCATGGCGTCCCACCCCCCACACAATCTCGGTGCGCAACCTCCCCATGCGGTCGGCCCAGACTTTCAGGTCGTTCCAATCGTCGGTTTCGTAGGAGTGATGGTCGAAGCAATTCATGGGCGCTGCAAATAGCGCGAGGGCATGATGAAGATGGTCGGTACGTAAGAAGCAGGCCTTCAGGCTACCGTCGTGGTCATGTACCCGATCGGACAGTACAAAACCCAGCTGGTCGCGGTAGAACGCAAGTAATACGTGGATGTTATCCGTGCGTAGCGCATAGTGCTGCAAGATGGCGGCGGGCAGGTCAGCGGTGTGGACGGCCGCGGTTGCAGGTTGAGGAGGTATAAAAGCCACGAGGTTGCCATCGGGGGCACGAAAGACGAGCGCTTCGCCTGGCAGGTCACCGACGGTGCCGGGCGGGGTGCTATCCAGTTTACGTGTGGCTTCACGGAACCGGAGCCAGGCGAGATCCGACTTGAGCTCAAACAAGCTGTACTTGAGGTGGTTCGCTGGCCCTGGAGAAATCCAAAGCTGCCGTTGCTGCGCTTCACAGTGATAACTGTCGCCGTTTTGCGTGACCGAATAGCCAAACGTCTTGCTGTAGAACGATGCCATCGCCGCCGGCTGGGGTGAGGTCAGGTGTAAGCGCTTTAGATGAGCCTCGAGCGTCATGAGAGCGTCCTCTGTCTTGGTACGGAGCGTGCTTCGCTATGACTAAGCGAATTCCTACTATGGCAATCGGAGGATGCCTCGTCAAAGTCGAGTCTCACCAGGTGAGACTGTCAGGGCGAAATCGTAAGGCAATGTCGGAAAACGCTTCCAGGGCCATGCCGGTGAGCCGTTCCAGAAACGGCGTTGTATTGGGTAGAACAATGGTGAGCATGATCAGGCCGGCAAGCAACGCCAATGGAAACCCTACAGCAAATACCGAAAGTTGCGGTGCGGTTCGGTTCAGAATACCCATCGCAAGGTTCATGGTCAGTAAAGCGGTGACCAGGGGCAGGGACAAGACCAGACCAAGAGTAACGATTTGCCCGCTCCAATCGAGCAGGGCGCCAATGCCATTCAGGCTGAAGGGGTCCGCGCTGATGGGAATGACGTGAAATGTTTGAATTAACCCGCCCAAGACTAGCAGGTGCGCATCGAGAGCAATCAAAACGAGCAAGGTTACCCAGTTCAGAATGCGCGCCAGAATGGCGGTATTGCCTTGTGATTCAGGGTCGAAAAAAGTGGCGAACGAGAGCCCCATTTGCAGGCCAATGAACTCCCCGGCTGTACGCACAACAGCCAGCACGAACTGCATGGTAAGGCCCAGTGCAACGCCAATAACGACTTGTTGCGCAATAATCCACAGACCATAGTACGAGGCCGGTGCCACTGAAGGTAATGGACCCAGGCTGGGCGCGACGACTATCGTAACCAAGACCCCCAGGCCGAGCTTGACCCTGGCCGGGACGCTACCTTCAGCAAAGAACGGAGCTGTGCCGATCAAAGCCAGAATTCTGGCCAACGGCCAGATAAACGCCGCGATCCAGCCATACAGTTGGTCGATGTTGACGCTGATCATGAAGCGGATGGCCGTTGCTCGGATTGAGAATTATTGCTGATGGGTACAGCCTCTGCCCGACGACCTTCCCGTGTGCCGTCGGGGGGCCGCTGTGCAGCTTGCTGCCCTGTGCTTTTCTCTGAATGTTTTCTGAATGTCTGGTGCAGGCTGCAGAACCACTGCCATCCCTCTAACCGACCAGTCCGGGAATCGAGCCGAACAATTGGCGTATATAATCCACCATGAGCCCGATCAGCCATGGCCCGGCCAAGACAAGGGTTAAGGCCATCGCCAGCATCTTGGGAATGAATGACAGCGTCATTTCGTTGATTTGGGTCGCTGCCTGAAAGATGCTGATTACCAAGCCCACCACCAGCACCACCAGTAATAGGGGTCCGGCAATGGCCAGTGCGACTTTCATCGCCTGATAGGTCATGGACATGATGGTTTCGGGCGTCATGTCGGCCTCCGCGTTGCGCTAGTTCAGAGCCGCTACAGGTTGAAGCTGCTGGCCAACGAGCCGAGAAGCAAGTGCCAACCATCGGCTAATACAAACAACATGAGCTTGAAGGGCAGGGAAATAGTTACCGGAGGTACCATCATCATGCCCAGCGACATAAGGACACTCGCCACGACCAGGTCGATAATGAGAAAGGGAATGAAGATGGTGAACCCAATTTGAAACGCCGTCTTCAGCTCGCTGGTAACAAATGCCGGAATAAGAATGCGCATGGGCACATCGTCGGGGCTTTGCAGCTCTCCCACGTTCGCGATTTCCGCAAAGAGTGTTAGGTCGGTTTCCCGTGTGTGCCGCAACATGAATTCGCGCATGGGAGTCGCCGCTCGCGACAGTGCCATCTCGAGCGATATCTCGCCCTCGGCCAGCGGCTGGTACGCGTCTTCGTAGATCTTTTCGAACACCGGTGCCATGACAAAAAAAGTCAGGAACAGTGCGATGCCAATCAGCACCTGGTTAGGAGGGGCTGTGGCGGTGCCCAGCGCGTTTCGCAATAGGCCGAGCACGATGACGATGCGTGTAAAGCTCGTCATTAAGAGTAGGGCGGCCGGTAGTAGTGATAACAGGCCGAGCAAAACCAGCGTCTGAACGTTGAGCGACCAGGTCTGCGTGCCGTCCACGTTGGATTGGGTAACCAGCGCCGGAACCGCTTGGGCGAGCACATTTGTGGGTAGTAGCGCCAGGAGTGCCACCAACAACGTCGCCAGGCCCACTCGCGGGCGGCACGTCCCATGCCGTAGCACCCGTGCGAACTGGGTTTCGATGACGCGGGTCAAGGGAACGAGAAGTCGATGTTTGCCGAAAACCATCGCAAGGTGCAGACAATTCCCGGACCGGTAGGAGCAATCAGAGCGCGAGAATGAATGCACTGCAGTCAAGCGTTGAGCTGGGAGGAGGAGGTTGAAGGGGAGTCCGTGCTGTATGGGGGCGTCGTAGCCTGTGTGCGCCGGCGTGCCAGCAGGGTGGCCTTCAGTGCAGCCGGAAACCCCTGATGTGGCGCAGTGGCTAAGGGTGGGAGCGGGCGAGCAGGCAAGGTATGAAGGGGGCGCATCCCCTGCGGGCCCGTCCCGAGAACCAGCCACTGATCGTCAACTTCGACGACCACAATGCGTTCGCGTGGTGAAAGCACCATCGACCCCACGACTTTCAGCGGTAGTTGCTGAGCCAGGCCAGTCGGTGCCTGGGCACGGCGCGCCCACCAGGCCCCAATCAAAATGAGTGCAATCACGATCAGCAGTCCGCCCAGTAAGCGGGTCAGGCTGCCGGCGGTTGGACCGCCTGCGCTCGCCCACGCGACAGGAAGTTCCAGGCACACCAGTGCGCTGGCGCCAGCAAGTGTGCGTAGTAGCGCGCGCAGCACGGCCTTAGCCACGACTGAGCCGGTTGATGCGTTCTGAGGGGGTGATGATGTCGGTAAGCCGGATGCCGTATTTGTCATCAACGACGACGACTTCCCCCTGAGCGATCAAGTATCCGTTGACGAAAATGTCCATGGGCTCGCCGGCCATGCTATCCAACTCGACCACCGAACCCTGACCCAGTTGCAGTAGGTTCTTGATGGTCAGCCGTGTGCGGCCCAGTTCGACGGTAAGCTGAACCGGAACATCCATGATCAGTTGGATGTCGGTCAAGCCCTTGTTCGAGCTACCGTCGTTGAGGGGAGGAAAAGCCGCGAACGCTGGCTCGGCCTGGCGAGGCGATGTCTTTGAGGAATCGTCCGCAGCCGCTTGCCCGCGATCCGCGGCAGCTGTGTCTTCTTCGGCCCCTGCCTGGGGGGCGTTGTCAGCAGCACTTTGCGACGCGGCCTGTGAGGCGGCTTGTTGCTCGGCAAGTGCGCTCGCCCAAGCGTCGTCAAGACTGGTAGACGGCGTTTCCTGGTCCTGCTTTGGGTCAGTCATGGGTATCTTCGGAAGATTCAATTTCGGAGTAAAGCGTGCTCATGCGCTCGATGCGCAAGGCATACCGCCCGTTGTGCGTGCCGTATGCGCATTCCATCAGGGGAACGCCGTTCACTTTGCCCACAACCTTCTCGGGCAAATTGATTGGCAACATATCCCCCACGCGCAAGTTCATCAGTTCTCCTACTGTAGATGGAATCGTGACGAACTCGGCGGCCAGCTCAACCACGGCGCCCCGCACCTGCCGGGAAATTTGTTGGGTCCAACGATCATCGACCGATTCATAACTGGTTTGCTGCAAGGGCCGCGTGAGAATGTCGCGTACCGGCTCGATCATGGAATACGGCAAGCAGATATTCAAATCGCCGCCTGATGCACCAAACTCAATGTGAAACGTCGTCGTTATAACCGCTTCGTTGGGACCAGTAATGCTGGCAAATTTGGTGTGCATCTCGGCCCTGATATATTCGAACTCGACGGTGTGCACAGGTGCCCACGCCTTTGCATAGCAATCGAGGGCCAGGCCAAGAATGCGACGAATGATGCGCTGTTCGGTCAACGTGAAGTCGCGCCCCTCGACCCGCATATGTTGTCGTCCATCCCCACCGAACAAGCTGTCGATGATCAGAAAGACCAATGTAGGGTCGAAGGTAAACAACGCCATGCCGCGCAGCGGCTTCATGTACAACAGGTTGAGGTTGCTGGGGACGGGCAGGTTGCGTTCGAAGTCGGAATACTTCTGAATACGTATGCCGCCCACTGAAATATCGGCGCTGCGTCGCATGAAGTTAAGCAGGGCAGTGCGCATGCTGCGCGCGAAACGCTCATTGATGGCTTCCAGCGCGTGCATGCGTCGCCGCACGATGCGTTCGGGCGAGCTCAAGTCGTACGAACGCACGCCTCCTTCGCTGGGGGCAGAACTAAGGCGTGCCGTATCTTCGCCTGCGACTCCAGCCAGTAAGGCGTCAACTTCCTGTTGAGAAAGAATGGCCTCGTAGGTGGCCATGTCTATTGCACCACAAAAGCGTGAAAGAGAACGTCCATTACCTGCCCCTTGCCAACACCCGAATTCAGCGAGGCGCGCACCTGCGAAGCGAGTTCACGCTTGCCTTCGCCTGACTGAAGTGCATCCGGGCGTTGTTCGGATAGCAGGACCAACAATTGGCTGCGTATCTCGGGCAGATAGTCCATAAGGCGCTGACGCGTGCTGTCGTCATCCACGCGCAGCGTGAGCCCCACATGCAGGATGCGGTCGGCATAAGGGTCGCTGACCGTAACGGTAAACGGTTCGAGTTCAATGAACACGGGCTTCGGCGGCGGAGGAGAGGTGGGCGCAGTTTCTGCCGCAGTGGGCAGGTTTCGGGAGACTACGGCGTAGGTAGTTCCGGCAACGGCGCACACCAACACGACCAGGGCAAGAACAAAGAGCAAGGCTCGTGCAGCAGCGCCACGTTGACCCGAAGCTTGTGGAGGAAGACGGCCGGTGCGCGAAAGATACGACTGCATAGTAGGTTACTGCTGGATAAGTCTATAGCCCAAGGGGTTGGGGTGGACGGTGTCGATGCGAAATTATGGGCTGACTTCCCGGTATGAAAGCGTGCGAACAGACACCGGAAGAGGCGCTAGCTCGCGCATTTGTTGGTCACGGAAGTCTTAGCCGGCATGGGGTCAGGCCTTCGTCGGCGTTTCACTAAGCAAACGTGTCCACGAGTCCGCGGGGGGGGCGAGGCCCGCTTCCCGTACTAGGGGAGACGTGTTCGTCGTTGTTTCCGCCCGGCGTCCCGCGGGTACGCTGATCAGTTTGGCTTCCCGACGACTCCGCAAATGCTTCGCGGAAGTGCTCGCCCACGCTGGTTTCCCCCAGAGAGATTCCGGCTTGCGCAAAGGCATCATGCAGCTGAGGTAGCGCGGCCTCGACTGCCTGGCGTACCGCCGCGTGATGCGAAGCAAAATACAACTGGGCCTGCCCGTCGAAAAGATGAAGGTTGACGCGCAGTGGTCCCAGCTGCGGGGGATCGAGCCGGAGTTCAATCTGATGCGTACCGTCACGCAGTTCGCGCGCGAGAGACTGAATCTGGTGGCCGAGCGTTGCCGCCCATTGCGGATGCGCAAAAGGAGTGACCAGGGTAGCGGTGCCCATGGTCAGAGGCATGCCCGCGGACGGGGTGGCAAACGAGAACGGGGATCCCGATGTGGGGGTGAGGTGAGCAGATCCAACGGCTGCGGCGCCGCTGTCGAGGGTGAAACTATCATCTCCGTGACCGCTACTGACTGTCGTGCCAACGGTGTTGCCCAGGACAGGGGGCGGCAGTTCGTGAGAGTGGCGGGCGCTGTTCGGGCTGCTGGCTCCAAGCTCAGCAACCGCATCAAGGCGCGAACTCAACCGAGTCTCACCTCGCATACTTAGGTGCTGGCCTAAAGGCGTTTGTCCCCAACGGCTCGCGGACGCCGTCGAAACCGCCGCCGCGCGGGTGGTTACCGTGCGGGTGGCCGACCCTGCGCTACCAGCGTCGTGCCGGGCTGCGGGGAGCAGGCGGTCGACTTGTCGCGCGGCGTCTTGCTGCGCATGGGTCATTACGTTCAACGTGTGGTTCGGGTTGGCGGCAGCCGATGAGCCGCTAGGCGTCGACGGTATACTCGCTCGCCTGCGCGCTCCTCCGTCGCCAACTTCATCGAGAGATCCAGCGCGCAACTTCGAGGCTTGATAGTCGGCTCCTGTAGCTGCGAGACGTGCCGAAGTGGGCGTCGTCTGTTGAGGGTGGACGTCTGTTGTCGCTTCCCCTGGCGTCAGCACGTGTGAACCCTGCGAGCGCGGGGTGGTGGCGTGCTGCAGGCGCCGATGAGCCAATATGCTCGCAGCCAGCTCTCGGCTGCTGGCCGTTAGCGCGCGAATATCGTCTTCGAGTTTGGCTGTTTTCACGTCCGCGAGCTCTCCCTGACCTGCGGACTGCGTCCGTTTGCTGAGGCTGCGGGAATCATCCGCTGTGGCGTCGCTGAGGCGGTGGGTGCTGCTCTCTACATCGTGACGGTCGCCCCGGGGGTGGGAGTTCAACCGCTCCTCTGTTTGTGCCGGGGCTGCAGTTGACGGTGGGTTGAGCGCACTCGTGCTGTGGTCTGAGGTTGCCGGCAGAACCGACGCACCCCCTTGTGACTCCTCATCCTGGGCACGTCGGCCCGCTCTGGCGACGAGTTTCTGCTCTTGCAGGGCTTGGGAAAAACTGGAAGAGCCCATGGGCGCAATTGATTCCTGCTCGCGATGTTCTTGTGCGAGCCCGGTAGCACGAGGCGACGTGCTGAGCAAGTTCAGGGCATTCATGACAGCTCCGGAGTGGCAGGAGAATTAAGGCGATGCTGCGCCCAGCTCGAGGCAGAGGAGCGCGGAGTGGCCATGCGCTGTGTAACGAATTCGTCCGTAAGGCGTTGCTCGCGTCGCGCTTCACGTTGTGCGACTTGGCGGGCCCGGCGTTCTAATAAAGTATCGATGGATTTGGCTTGACGGCGTTGTTCTTGCCACTCCTGGCGTCCTGCCTGAACCAAGCGTTCAACACGCTCTACAGCGGCACGCTGCTCGGCAATGGCGCGTTCAAGCATGGCCATAAAGCGTTGGTAGTTTTGCCAACTGGCGGCCGGCATCCCCTGTTGCAGGCTGCGGTGTTGTAACCCCAGCCGGTAGTCGTGCAAGTATTGTTCCAGCTGTTGTAGCTGCTGCGCGGCCTGCATCGCCCTGGCCTGACGTTGACCGAGCTCACGCGCAGCTTCGTCCATCTGTTTGCGCCTGAGGTCGGCGAGAGAGTTAAGCGTACGATTGCCCATAGGAGTGCGAAGACTGGAAAAGCTGTTCGAGTTGGCCGAGGGATTCGGGGTGGCTGACGTTGTCGGTGAGCCCTTGCTGCAGGTAATTGGCTAGCGCCGGGTACATGGCAATAGCCTCGTCGATTTGTGGATCGGTGCCAGGCGCGTAGGCACCCACCGCAATCAAATCACGATTGCGTGCGTACAACGACAGTGTCTGTTTGAAGCGTCCCACCTGCTGCAGCTGACGCGGCTCAGCCAGAGTGGCCAGCGTGCGCGAAATTGACGCTTCAATGTCGATCGCAGGGTAATGACCCGCATCCGCCAAGTCGCGTGACAACACGATGTGGCCGTCAAGAATCGCCCGTGCTGCGTCTGCGATGGGGTCTTGCTGGTCATCACCTTCCGTGAGCACCGTGTAGAACGCCGTAATCGAGCCGTGCCGCCCCTGACCGTGGGCAGCGCCGTTGCCGGCGCGTTCAACCAGCGCTGGTAAGCGCGCAAACACAGAGGGTGGATACCCTTTGGTTGCGGGGGGCTCGCCAATGGCCAGGGCAATCTCGCGTTGAGCCATCGCAAAGCGCGTCAACGAGTCCATGATCAAAAGCACGTCCAGCCCCTGATCACGAAAATACTCCGCCACGCGAGTGGCGTAGAGTGCGCCCTGAATTCGCAACAAGGGAGTGACATCGGCAGGGGCTGCAACCACGACTGCGCGTTCCAGGCCTTCGCTGCCAAGAATGTTCTCGATGAAGTCTTTCACTTCACGGCCACGCTCTCCGATCAGACCCACGACGATGACATCGGCGCGGGTATGGCGCGCCATCATTCCCAGTAAGGTACTTTTTCCTACCCCCGAGCCGGCGAACAAACCCATGCGCTGACCGCGCCCCACCGTTAACAGCCCATTAATTGCGCGTACGCCCACATCGAGAACCGTGTCGATAGGCGCACGATCCAGCGGGTTAATCGGAGCGGCGCTGAGTGGTGCTGCCAAAGCGCCCTGTAAGGGGCCGAGATCGTCCAGAGGCCGTCCAGCGCCGTCAAGTACCCGTCCAAGCAGGGCCTCGCCCACCGGAACAACCCTTCCCCGTTGGCTACCTGGCTCAGGGGCAAATGCCGCGGGTGGGGCATCGGCGACGACCCGCGCACCCGGTGGTAGGCCGGCGATGTCGTTTTGCGGCATGAGGTACAGGGTGTCGCCGCTAAAGCCCACGACTTCCGCATCCACCCAGGCATTTGCAGCGGGATGGAGTTGAATGCGGCAGGCGCCGCCCAAAGGAATGCGTAAGCCGGTTGCTTCCAGTACAAGACCCGTCGCTCGCGTGATACGGCCGGACAGGGCACAGGGCTGCACAAAGTGGACGCGCTGGGTAGCCGCTTCCAAATGTTGGCACCAACGCCGTATGCCCTGAATCGCCGTCGCACTCATGATGCTTGCTCCTGAGCTCCAGGATTAAGAGCTTCCGCAATCTGTCGCCACCGGGTTTGTAACGTGGCGTCCACTTCTCCCAGGCTAGTCACCACCCTGCAGCCCCCGCGCTCGAGCGACGGATCGGGCACGATGCGCCAGCGCTCTTCTTCAATTTCGGTGTCGAGGTGGGTGGTGGCGAGTTCAGCATCGGCGGGATTGAGATTGAGATTGATCAGACCTCCATTCACCGGAGCAGTGCGCAACACTTGTCTAACCAATGGAATGATGTTTTCTGGCTGGTGCTGCAGCTCCGTCTGGACAACCTGGCGTGCGATGCTCATGGCGAGATCGGTCAAGGCATTGCATACTTCGCTATCGAATGCGGCAAGATCCTGAGCAACGCTATTGACCGCCTGTCGCAGCGATGCAACCTGTGCCGCTGCGTCTTTCAGCCCTTCCGCTATGCCTTGCTTGCGGCCTTCTGCCTCGCCTTGTGCATAGCCCTCAGAACGGCCTGCCGCTAACCCTTCGGCGTGCCCTTGCGCATAGCCTTCCTTGTAGCCATGCTCGCGCGCTTCGCGCATCAAGCGTTCCAGACGCTCCGCCTCCTCTTGCTGGCGAGTGTCCGTCTCCACATCTTCAACTGTCGACGCGATGGGCTCGGGAGCATGCAGCGACTGCGCTTCCCAACGACGCCACTCGCCGAGTCGTTCGCGGGGAACGAAGCGAGCTTGCGTAGAAGGAGACAACGCATTAGACATAGGAGTCGTCGCCTCTTGGGTTCAAGACAATCTGGCCTGCTTCTGCCAAGCGGCGCGCCAAGTGCAGAATCTTCTTCTGCTCGGCATCCACCTGCGACATGCGAACGGGTCCCATATTTTCCAGGTCGTCGCGAAGGATTTCGGCCGCTCGTACTGACATATTGCGCAGGAACTTGTCGCGCAGGTCGTCGTTGACTCCTTTGAGCGCCACCACGAGCGCAGTGGGATCGATCTCTTTGAGCAGGAGCTGGATGGCTCGGTCTTCGACGTCGATCAGGTTGTCGAAGACAAACATTTCATCGACCACTTTCTGAGCCAGGTCAGCATCGCGCTCGCGCAGGGTCCCGATAATGGCTTCTTCTTGGGCAGAGCTCATCAGGTTGATGATTTCCGCTGCGGTGCGTGGACCGCCCATGCGGCTGCGCTTGGCGCCTTGACCCGCGAACAGTTCATTCAGCACTTCGGTCAGCTCGTGCAGGGCGGCAGGCTGAACTCCGCCGAAGGTTGCAATACGCAGAACCACATCTGCGCGCAAACGTTCGTCGAGCAGGGCCAGCACTTCGGCGGCACGCTCACGATCCAGGTGTACCAGAATGGTCGCAATAATTTGTGGGTGTTCGTCGCGCACCAGTTCGGCCACCGTGTGCGCTTCCAGCCAGTTGAGGGCATCGACCCCGGACGTGCTATTGCCGGACTCAAGAATGTCCTCAATGATGCTGGCGGCCCGTTCGCTGCCCAGAGCCTTGATGAGAACGGAGCGGATGTAGTCGGACAACCCCAGGCTAACCGCCAATATCTGGTCGGCCTCTTCGCGAAAGTCTTCCAGCACCTGGTTCACTTCTTCGCGTGTGACTTGCTTCAAGTTAGCCATCGCGGCACCGATGGCCTGCACTTCACGCGCGCTCAGGTGCTTGAAGACTTCGGCCGCGGCGTCTTCACCCAGACTCATCATGAGAATGGCGCTGCGCTGCAGCCCGTCGTCAATTACTTCTGTCATCGCGTTCTATCCAGTTACGCAGGATCGAGGCCACCGCCAAGGGATCCTTCTCCGCCAGTTCGCGCGCAGTCTGCAGGTTTTCCTCATACCGCGATTGCCTGCGTGCCTTGGCCTCGGCTTCGCGTCGTGCGCGCTCTTCATCCTCTTCTTCCAGTTCGTCCAGAGTCGGCTCGGCCGCGACGGCAGGTGCCTCAAGATGACGGCGCAGTAACGGACGGCCAACGGAGAACCACAGCCAAATGAGGATCAGCAGGGCAAGAATCCAACCCAGCACGGTCAAAATCCGGTCGATAAACTCTGGGTGTTGCCACCAGGGTTGCTCGGGAATCTCTTCCGAGACGAAGCGGGCATTCATCAGACTAAGGGTGTCACCCCGTAATGCGGAATAGCCCATGGCCTGCTTGACCAGTTCGTTCAGCTTATCCAGCTCTTCTTGTGCCAGCGGCTGATACTCACCCTCATCATCCTTGCGGTAGTTGACGATGACCGCGACGGACAAGCGCGATACCGTGCCGACGGCATGCTGAAGATGCACGATGTTGCGATCCACCTCGTAGTTGGTGGTGGCATCACGACGCAGGCTACTTCCCGGTGGCAACGCGGTCACTGACCCCGTGTCGGTGCCTTCAGGTGTGCCTGCCGCCGGCCCAGTCACCAACGGTGCAATCGGCTCGAGCGGGGGTTGGTTAGTCAGCGCACCTGGAATGCCTTGCGCCAGTTGTGAGCCAATCTGGTCGAGCTCGCTGGTCTGTCGGCTCCGGATCGCCTGGGAACCCGGCGTGTCATTGGGTGCGAAGGTTTCTCGCGTTTCCTCGCGCTTGGAAAAGTCTACTTCTGCGCTGACTTGCGCACGTGCGTTACCAGGGCCGACCAAAGGCGTCAGAATGGCTTCGATGCGCTGTGCATAGCTGTGCTCGATTTCACGCACATGACGCAGCTGACGATCGTCCAGACCCTGTGCATCAAGTCCTGGCTGCGAGAGTAGGTGGCCGTACTGATCAACAATCGAAATGTTGGCAACTGGCAGTTGAGGAACGCTGGAAGACACCAGATGGGCAATCGCAGCGATCTGGCTAGGTTCGAGCACGCGGCCTGGATACAGATGTACCAAGATCGATGCGGACGGTGCTTGGCGGTCGCGCACGAACAAGGATTGCCGGGGAATAGCCAAATGTACCCGAGCGCGTTGCACCGCCTGCATGCTTTCGATCGTTCTGGCCAGCTCGCCCTCGAGGGCGCGTTGGTAGTTCACCTGCTCGGCAAATTGACTCACGCCAAAGCGCGCGTCGTCGAGCAGTTCGAAGCCCACGCCGGCGCTTCGAGGCAGCCCTTGGGTTGCCAGTTGCAGGCGCATTTCGTGGACGCGATCGGCCGGCACCATGAGCGTACCGCTTCCTTCGGCAAACTTGTACGGAACGTTTGCCTGGGTCAGGACAGCAATGATTTCGCCTCCATCGCGCTCATTCAAATCGGTATACAGCACCCGATATTCTTCGGAGCGACCCCATAAGACTGCGGCGACCACCAATGCGACAATCAGGGCAGCCCCTGATAGCAAGGCGATCCGCGGGATGCGCTTCAGGCGCTCGAGCAACGAGGGTAGAGCGTTTGGGAGTGTCGTTGTGCCAGCAGTGCTCATGGAAGGCGATCAGACCAGCGGATGCGGCCGCAACGAATTTCAGCTGAGTAAGTCATGTGTTTCGCCTGATAGGACGAGAGTGGGGAACCCATAACCAACAGTCGGTTCCCGGACAGCCAGCATTATCCTTGTCACGCCTGCAAGTGCATGCCGCGAACAAAAGGTTTTTTGCCGGGTATTTGTTTGCAATGAAAACCTGCGCTCCGGGCTAGGATCGGGACTCAATCAGCGCAAGCGGCTAAACGTGCTTCTTGTATGGTCGTCTAGCTTGTCTTGACGAATTCACGCACGCGTCATGCGTGCGATTCTCCGGAGCAGTCATGAAGATAGTGTTGCATCAGATGCAGGCCGTTGCCCAGCTTGCGAATGGCAAGCTCCTGAATGGAGCAAGCCCTTCGGGGGTGGCAGCAGCTTCCTTTAGCGACGCCTTGCAGCGCTCTCTTGCTCGCGTCAGTGCAATGCAAGAGAGCGCTCATTTAAAAGCTCAGGCGTTCGAGCTGGGGGATCCAGGCGTATCCCTCAACGACGTCATGATCGATATGCAAAAGGCGAACATTTCCTTTCAAATGGCGGTACAGGTGCGCAACCGTCTCGTCGCCGCCTATCAAGAAATCGCCAATATGCCGGTGTGATAAGGTAGGGCCGCGCGTTGAGCGTTGAAATAACGCGCGTGCAATGTTGGTACGTCGCGATTCAACACGCCAGCGTACGCCGGTGCACTATAGGCTCTATGTTGCGCAAATGAGATTTGCGTACAACGCAATTCGACGGCCACGCGGGGCCCAGCAACCTAGGGGCGGCTTGTTGGTACCGGCGATTAAACACGCAGCATGTGCGCTGCTTTAAGATTGCGTCTCTGCGTTCAATAAACGGTGTTCAGTACAACTCCGTTGTTGCCAACATGTAATTATTGTAATTACATTTGTCATAAATTTGGTTAATCTATTGTCTTGCTGTAGAGGGCATAAGCCGAGCGCATCCCGCGCCGCAGTTCCCAGACATTGTCTGCATGTCTTGATGTGACGAGTATTCCATGCGCAATAATCAGCCCGTATTCGACGTAGAACAGGAAGTACGCGAAGACCAATATCTTATTTCGCGTACCGACCTCGATGGACGCATTCTTTATGCGAACCACGCATTCGTGGAGGTCAGCGGTTTTGAGCGCGACGAGCTGATAGGGGCGCATCACAATATTGTCCGTCACCCCGATATGCCGCCCGCGGCGTTCGCCGATCTGTGGGCGACGATCAAGTCGGGTAAAACCTGGTGCGGCGTCGTAAAGAACCGGTGTAAAGACGGCCGCTACTATTGGGTGTATGCCACGGTTTCGCCCATTAAGGAAAACGATGTCATCACCGGCTATGGCTCGGTAAGAGTCAAGCCCACGCAACAGCAAGTTGAAACCGCCGACGCGCTTTACAAGCGTATGAACGCCGGCAAACTCCAGGGTTATAAGCTCAGCGGCGGGAAGCTGCGACCCTTGGGGTTGCGGGCGTGGGTCGAGCGCTTGAAGATCTGGCGTGCGGAAACGCTGCGTGCACGCATCATCATGCTGCTGACCACGGTGTTGGCTACATTTGCACTGGTTAGCGGGCTAGGAATCTACGCTGCCTTCACCGATACCACGAACGCGTCATGGCTCGTGCCGCTTATCGCTGGGTTGGGTGTGCTGGGAATTGCATGGCTGTGGGGTACGGGGTGCTCACTCGTACGCTCGGTGGCTCAGCCCTTGCAGGATGCATTGATGTTCTCGCGGCAGGTCGGCGCTGGTAACTTAACCGCACGTCCCGGCAGGCGAGGACAAGCAGAAGCAGCCGAATTGTCAGACGCGTTGGACATCATGCGCAAAGCGTTGGTAAGCATTGCCTTCGAGATCAACGACAGTGCACGAGGCGTCGTCCTTGGGGCGGATCGCATCGCACAGGGTAATGCTGATCTGGCAAGTCGTACGCACCAACAGGCTGCGGCGCTGGAAGAAACCGCGGCTAGCATGGAAGAGTTTTCTTCCAGTATCGAACAAAGTGCGGACAACGCCCGTATGGCCAGCGAATTGGCTCAACAAGTATCGAACAAGGCGGGTCAAGGCAATACGGTTGTGCAAGATGCGGTCGAGCGCATGCAGGCGATCTCCGAAAGCTCGCAGAAGATCACCGAAATCATTAGCGTAATCGATGGCATCGCTTTCCAGACCAACATTCTTGCACTGAACGCAGCGGTCGAAGCAGCACGGGCAGGTGAGCAAGGGCGCGGCTTTGCCGTAGTTGCCGGCGAAGTGCGCAGCCTGGCGCAAAAAAGCGCGCAGGCTGCGCGCGAGATCAAGCATCTCATTGAGAACTCCGTGAACGAGATCGAGTCCGGAGCTAGCCTGGTTCAACAGGCCGGAACCGTCATGACGGAGGTCGAGGAAGCCGTGCAACGCGTCACTGCGCTCATGGGCGAGATTGCCATTGCTACACAAGAGCAAGCCACCGGTGTTGCGCAGGTAAGGCAGGCCATCCAGCAAATTGACACCGTCACCCAGCAGAACGCGGCACTCGTCGAAGATGCCGCCGCGGCCGCCTCCATCTTGCGCGAGCGCAGCAATTATCTGCGCCACGCCGCCTCCGTGTTTATTGTCAGTGCCGCGGATCGCGAGACTGCGGCGCGATCCGCCAGACGAAACAAGAAGCGGGCACCCCATTCCGATCGGAGCTCCGACCAGGCTCGCTTGCACGCCAAGCAAGCACACTCGTAGGAAACAACCGCGAATCAAACCGAATCGATCTCCCCCGACGCGGCTATCCCGCGTTGAGCCATTGCTCAAGGCAAGCAGCACGCGGTAACCGGTCGTCTCTGGGCCGGCACTGAAGGGGACCGCACAAAAGACGGCGCCCGATACGTACGGGCGCTGATCGACAGGTGCGCTACACGCGGATAGGTTACAGGCAACCTAGAACATGCGCTTATTCCATTGCAGTTGCTTGGGCAAGACGCCATTCTGAATGGCAAGCGCTGCCGCGTGGCCGGCGATCTCACCGGTTTGTGTACACCAGGGGAAGTTGCGCATCACCATGAAGATGGTTTCGAAGGTGAACGATAACGATGCCCCGGTCAGGAGCATGTTGTTCACTTTTTTCGGCAGGAAGCACCGGTAAGGGACTTCAAACGTGTACTTGCGGTAGGCATCCCAGAAAAAGGTTTTCGTCATGGGTTGCGTTACCGCATCGGGAAAGCGCCGCTCCTGTCGTGCGTCGTCAATCGAGAACACGTATTCCCCGATCGGATGACGACCATCCCTTACACCTACATAGCGACCCACGTGTGTGACGAATGCATTTTCGAACCCGGGCACGTACTTGATGAGGAACTTTTGTTCCGCGTCGATCAGCCGTCGCAGCTCTTCCTTTGCGCGTGACGCGTCGGCCCGGCTATCATCCATGTGCAGGCCCCACTCGTAAGGAACGTTCTGCCACAGAATAAAGGTGCCCGGGCCCTGGATGGGACTCATGTCGACGGTGGGGTGTCCAATGTATTGCGTGCCATAGACGTTGTCTCCGCGCAGGCGCGGGCGGTATAAGTCGGGAGGAATATCTCCTGCCGCGCGAGCTGCTGCGATCAACTTGGCCAAAGTAGGGTCATTTTCACGCTTTTGGTATTGGGCTGTGCGTGCGAAGTCGATGCCGCTCATAATCCACAGCAGGCCGCCAGGAATCGGACGGCGTTGTCCGTCGTACTCCACGCCGTTGGGCTGCACACCGCCACCCCGCACAAAGGGAGCCCCACTGCGCGCGACCAATTCAGCGGTGCCGGTACCTTCGATAAAAATCTTGCCGTAGATGGCCTCGCGGCCGGACGCTGATTCGATAATCACGTACTCGATGTTGGATTCGTCGCCTTGCTGAGTCAGTTCAACATCGACGAAAGCGGCACCGTAGATGGCATGAACACCCGCTTCTTTGAGCATTTGCATCATAACATTGCCCGCGCTTTCAGGATTGAAGGACGCGCGTTGAAAGGGGCTGCCTGGTGGAAGGTAATAGTCGTAATGCGCCAGCGGGTTTCCGGCCCAGTCGGGAAGTACCGTCTCGTCGGCGACATAGATGCACCCTTCACGCTCGAAACGTTCCATCAATTCGGTGTGAATACCGCCCACGCCTTTGTTCGCGGCGCCTTGCAACCCGGAGGTATGCACTCCGCCGGGCATGTCAAATCGCTCGATCAGGACGACGCTGCAACCATCGCGACGGGCGCGCAAGGCGGCGGCAAACCCGCCCGGCCCAGCGCCGACGACAACAACGTCTGCACTCGCGATGACGGGAACCCCCTGGGGAGTGACACGGGGCGTTTCTTTCAGAAAATATTGGTTCGACATATAGGTGTTACTTAACCGAGATTACGGCTGGTTCGGAAAGTTGCTGGCACGGGACTCAACGCGCTGCGCCTATTGAGAGCTTAGTGAGCGGCAACTACAGCGTTGGTTTGAAGCCCGTAGACTTAACGATGTCTCCCCACCGTTGATGCAGGTTTTGAATCAGCGATTGCAACTCGTCGGGAGTAGTCCCTGCTGGTTCAAGACCCCTGCTTTCGAAGCGCGTCTGCACGTTGGGCTCCCGAATCGCCTCGTTAGCAAGTCGCGCTAGCTCAACCTTGCGCTCTTCTGGAATCGAGTTGGGTGCGTACAGTGAGTAAGATTCCTCGATGACGATATCCGGGTATCCCAGCTCGGTATAAGTAGGCACATCGGGTGCGAAGCGTGATCTTTCCGTTCCGGTTGACGCCAGCAGCCTGAGTTTGCCGGTTTCAAGCAAGGGAAGAATATCAGCCGGGGTGAGCACGCCCGCCGCGATATGGCCGCCCATCAGGTCGGTCACCAGCGGCGCCATCCCGCGGTAGGCCACATGGGTAAACGGGAACTGACCTTTTTGACCCAACATGATGCCAGAGAAGTGCGCGCTGGTGCCCGCGCCCGGAGATCCAAACGACGCCTTGCCAGGGTTCTCTTTACACCACGCGATGAAATCATCCAGAGTTTTTACCTCTGGCGGTACCACTTCGCTGATCACCAGAAAGAATGGAAACTTCGCCAGTCGAGTGACTGGGGCGAAGTCACGCAAGGAGTCGTACCGAAGATCATCATAAATATGGGGGAAGAGAACAAACATACCGCTTGGGCTGACGAGCAGGTGGCTGCCGTCGGGCAAGCCATTCTTGACGTGCTCCAGGGCGATGCGTCCACCTGCTCCCACCTTGCTTTCAACAATGACGTTCTCCGCGTAGCGGCCGCGCAGATAGTCGGCTACCAGGCGGGCAACGACATCCGAGGAACCGCCTGGCGCGAACCCGGTGGTGATGGTGGCCAACGGCAAGGCTTTTGATTGGGCATGACCTAAGCCGGGTGCCAGCGTGGCTGTCGCGGTCAGCAAAGCCAGGGCCCAAAGGCTCATGCGACGGGGCGACGCGGCGCGGCGCAAGCGCGCGAGCCAAGGCTGCTCAAGTGTCGTTCTCATTGTGTCCTCGCTATCCTGAAATTTGTTGTTGTCCGCCGGGCCGTGACGCTCGTTCAAGCCGCCTGACCCGCGTTGCTTATGGTCGGCAACTCGCGCAATCTGCACAATCTATAATTGTTCTTGTTTCACTACGTGTAATAGCCATCATGCAGAGCGTCAAATCGATCCGGGCAGTGGAAAGGGCGTTTGCGGTGCTCGAGGCCTTGCAAAACGCTGCCGACGGAGCGACTTTGGCTGATTTGCAGCGCGCGACGGGACTATCCAAACCCACCTTGCTGCGGTTGTTGAAAACGTTGATTCAAGTGAAGGCTGTCCGCCGCGGGATGGCCGATCAGAAATACCGCACGGCAGTGCAGCTCAACCTGCTAGGTCGTGGGGTCACCGCGCTCGAGCGTCTGGCGGAGATATCCGCACCAATTTTGGACGAGCTGTGTCAACAGCTCGAGTGGCCCTCCGATGTGCTCATTCATCAGGAGGATGATGACTGCATGATGGTGCTTGAGTCTAATCTACGCCGGTCTCGTTTTTATGTCCGACGCCGGGTCGGACGCTCGCGGGTCAATCTGCTGGGGTCTGCGGGCGGCCTCGCGTTTCTCTCGGCGCTGCGTGCCGAACGGGTAGAGCAATTGCGCGAAGCAGCCCGACACGGAGCAGACCCGCACAACACCAAGATCATCGCACGTGGCGATCTAGATCAGGTACTTGAAACCGTACGAGCACGCGGCTACGCCGCACGTCACCCCTTGTATCGTGGGGGAAGCTACCGGTTAACGCCGCGCGATGACCGGTTATTCGCTATCGCTGTGCCTATTCTGGGAGATCACTTCGTTTTGGGCGCTGTCAACGTCAACTGGAACCGTCAAGCCCATTCAGAGCAGGCGATGGCCGCGATGGCGGTCGAGCCGCTGCAGCAGGCGGCGACGCGTATTGCGAAAGCCGTCAAGGAGCAGGGTATCGAGGCCGCTCTTGGACGCGTCAATCTGAAAAGACAGGGGCTTCAATAGCGTAGCTGCGGCGAGCTGGCCCCACGCATTCAATGGGCTAATGGAGTCGTCTCCCCAGTAACATGCCGGCAATACCGGCCCCGATGACTAGAAGCAAGGGGGTAGTAAGCGATTTTCGGTTTGCTGTTTGAAATCCGCCCCGGATACGAGGATCGCGTGTAGGTTCGAAGACGTTGCCCTCCGTTTTGGGGGCAGTCTCTGCTCGCCGCAGGCCCGCATCGATCAGGGCGCGAGTGATGCGTAGGGTAAGGTTGGGCGCCAGGGCATGGGCAATTCGAGCCGGCCACACCAAGCTACCGATGGTGATGTAAGGGCGCGGTGCGTCAATGAGCTGAACAATTCGATCAGCCACATGAAATGGATCCAGGGTCGGGGGCACCGCGCGTAATCGTTTGCCCGTGTAGTTCGCCGCGTGGCTGAGGCCGGCGGTGTCCACCATAACGGGATAAACCTCACATATATGGATGCCGGGTTGATCGGCAACCTCGGCGCGTAACGCCTGCGCGAACGCGCGCAATCCGAACTTACTGGCGGCATAAGAAGCGGCGTAGGGAGTGGGCAGCCACCCGCCAATGGAGTTCATGTTAATGAGAATGCCCCGCTGTCGGTGACGAAAGTGGGGCAAAATTGCATGGGCCCCGTATAAATGTCCCAACAGGCTGGCCTCAACAACGCGGCGATGTGCGTCTACGGGTACTTCTTCCAGTCGCCCAACCGCCGCTGTGCCAACCATGTTGATCCACACGTCAACTCGCCCAAAGTGCTCGATGGCAGCGCGTGCCAGCGAATGCACCGAAGCAGGGTTGGTCACATCAGTCACGTGTGTCGTCGCGTGGCCGCCCAATTGTCTGCATTCTTCGGCCACCTCGTCGAGGGCGGCCTCGTCACGCGCCGCCAAAACCAGTGAGGCGCCGCGTCGCGCCAACACCAGCGCAGTTGCGCGACCGATGCCGCTGGTTGCGGCGGTTAGAACCACGGTGATCGGATAGCGACGGAGCATAGTAAGTTCCTCGGATTAGAAGCCACCGCTCGACAGCGTGATGATGGCGGCAATGGGCTTGATGGCGATTGTTTTGAACGGCATGTGCCCGGCCTGCCGATGGAGGGCATCGATGACCGAATCCTTCAGGCCGGCCTTGTCCATCCTGTAGCCATAATACAGCAGCAACCCGTTCAGAAAGCCGGCAATGGGAAGCATCGCCATCTGCAACAACAAGGGAACGTCCGTGGTCTGCTCTACCCGTACTTTCCGGGCAAAGAGGCGCTCGTCGCTGCGGTCATCGCGCGTGAATATGCGAATTACAGCGGCCGGCGGTGAGTATCGTCACTCCTTGCCAGTGCTCCCTGACGACAGCTTGCCGCGCCATGTCGATGATGATGTCCATCAGGGCAAGGATGCTGGGCGTGGGTTCGACGTTCCGTACATGAAGCAAGGCCCAGTTGACGAATACGTTCCTTATCGGACGTGCTTCGAGCTTTCCCTCTGCAACCATTCCTGCCACAGCCGAATACGGCAGCACGCAGTGTCCTATTCCTTCGGCCGTCGCCTGCGTGAGAATGCGGACCGAATTCGCCTCAAGAACGACGTTCGGCTTGGTGTTGACCTCGGCCAGGCACTCGTCAAGTATGCGTCGGAGCGCATTCGGCTGTCGCGATGCAACGTAGCGAAGCGATGCAAGAAACTCGGGTCCGACCGATCGGTGGTCGGAAATGTCGCCCGGCCTGGACGCCAGGTACATCTGTTCCCGAAGCAATGGTGTAGAACAAAACCGCGTCGTGGAATCGCTCGCGGCAACAATCGCGAAGTCTAGGGTTCCGGCCGAGATGAGTTCCGTGAGCTCAGCACTCGACGCTTCCGTCACACTGAGGTGGACGCTGGGGTAAGTGCTCGTATATTGGCGTACGCTCGGGGTGGTGACCAAATCGCACAAGGAAGGCGGCACGCCAAATCTTAGGTTGCCGGTGGGTACATCCGCCAGTGCAGCAACGTCGAGGCTAACCTGCCTGAACGATTCCAGCAGTGCCGGCGCCCGCTCGGCCAGGTGACGCCCGGCGGCGGTCAGGCTCACGCCCAGGTCCGACCGCGTGAATAGCTTCACCCCCAGCGAGTTCTCAAGTTCTTGCATCTGACGCGAGAGTGCCGGCTGCGTGATGTGCAGTGTGACCGAAGCCTTCGTGAAGCTCAGCTGGCGGGCGATCTCGATGAAATACTTGAGTTGCTTGGGCGTCATCGTCTACCGTCGGAGGTCGCTCGATCTGATCGGGTGTGTCGCCGCATTCGGGTTCATGCCTTTCATGCATGGAGTCTAGAACAAAATTCGATTGGACGATATTGGCTTTGCGGCGCTAAGGTCGCCTCAACAACGCAAAACGAGCGAGACATGGAAGGCCAAACCCGAACCTTGGCGGATGACCTGAAGGCGCCGTCGGACATCAAACTCAAAATAGAACGCAACGTCGCCTTCCTCACCATTGACCGCCCCCACGAAGGCAATAGGCTCACTCCTGCCTCGTTGGTTCACCTCCAGGAGATCGCGGCAGGGCTCGCGTCGGACCGACGAACGGCCTGCGTGGTCATCACCGGCGCAGGTACCGAGTTCTTCTCTTCCGGCATCTTTAATATCGAACTGCGAGCCGCCTATTCCAAGGAAGACTCCCTCAAGATTGTTCGCCTCGCGATCGATGCCTTCGACCGGCTCGAAACACTGCCGCAGCTCGTCATTGGCGCCTTGAATGGCGCAGTTCGCGCGGGCGGGGGGGAGCTCGCGCTCGCGTGCGACCTTCGTATCTGTGCAAGCAACGCCACTCTCGCATTCCACGAGACGAGTTATGCCTGCTTCCCCGGGGCGGGAGCGCCGGTTCGACTTCCTTCGATCATTGGCGCGGCGCGTGCCCTGGAGCTTATCGCGACGGGGCGCGAAGTGGACGCCTCCGAGATGCTGAGGATCGGATTCGTGACGAGCGTACTTCCACAAGAGGGCATGTTTGCCGCAGTCGAGGATATGGCGACAAAAATAGCGGCAAAAGGCCCGCTAGGCATACGGGGAGCGAAGCAAATCGTCCAAATGCAAACGAGGTGTGGGGCCGAGGCTGCGCACCGGCATTCCTGGGCGCTTCGTCAGGCGCTCGAGTACAGCCAGGACGTCGACGAAGCGGTCACGGCTTATCGTGAGCAACGAGCGGCAAATTACCGGGGCTGCTAGCACCATCACGCCGTCATCAAAAAAGGGGAGACAATCATGCGCACTATCCTTAAGGCTGACCGCCGGATTCTTACTGCCTTGCGCAATGCAGCTGTGGTCCTTGCGATGGGGGCCGCTACTGGTGCATCTGCGCAGGATTTCCCCGAGCGACCGATCACGCTCGTCGTGCCCTGGGCTGCAGGCGGCATCGTGGACACCACGGCGCGTCAGATCGGCCAGAAAATGGCGGAGCAACTTGGGCAGTCGGTGATCATCGACAATCGCCCCGGAGCCGGAGGCTCTATCGGAACCGAGTACGTGGCGAAGTCGGCTCCGGACGGCTACACGCTGTTGATGGCGTTTGATACACATGCTGTGAATCCGCTCATCTACAAGAATCTGCCCTACGACACCTTCAAGGACTTTGCGCCCGTGTCTGCGGTCGGTTCGATTCCCCTGGTTTTTGCCACTTCACCGAAGTTTCCTGCCGACAATCTCGCAGATCTTGCGGAGCGTTCGAAAGCACAACCCGACGGGCTCTCCTATGGGTCCGTTGGCGCGGGCAGTTCCGGCCACCTTGCAGCGGAGCAATTCCGGATGCTCACGGGCGCCAACCTGGTGCATGTTCCCTTCAAGGGAGGAGCGCCGGCCCTGGCCGCTCTGATGGGCGAGCACATACAACTCGTCGTTTTTGCGGTAGGGGCGGCTGTTCCTCACATACAAGCGGGGAAGGTCAAAGCGCTTGCGCTAACCGGTCCACAACGTTCCAAGGCGCTGCCGGACGTGCCGACTACCGAGGAGGCCGGTTTTCCCCAGCTGAATTCCGGCGCGTGGATGGGTATTCTCGTGCCCGCGGGGACTCCGGAACCCGTCATCACCAAGCTGCACGATGCCATCGACAAGGCAGTCAGCGACCCCGAGGTTGCCGCCGGTCTTGCCAAGCAGGCGGTTGAGCTCGGTTCGTCGAGCCCATCTGCTTTTGGCGACTTCATCAAGACGGAGCACGAGAAATGGGCCAAGATCATCCAGGAGGCCAAGCTGGATCTCCGTCAGTGATCAGGCTGCCATCTCGTGAACTCACGATAGGCCCACGACAGAAGGTGCGCCATGGCAAAAGCTCAGAAGAAAGTGGTTATCACCTGCGCCGTAACCGGCGCGATCCATACTCCCACCATGAGCCCTCATCTGCCGATCACACCTGCGGAGATTGCGGCGGAGTCGGTGGCTGCGGCTGAGGCCGGCGCCGCCATCATCCATCTGCATGCTCGGGATCCCCAGGATGGGCGCCCCACCCCCGATCCGGCGGTATTCCGCCAGTTTCTGCCCGTCATCAAGGAGCAGACGGATGCGGTGATCAACATCACGACCGGGGGCGGTCATAACATGACGGTGCAGGAGCGCCTTCGGGCGCCCCTGGACCTGGCGCCCGAGATGGCTTCGTTCAATATGGGCTCCATGAACTTCGGGCTGTATCCCATGGCGGCCCGCTATCCGAAGTTCTTGCACGACTGGGAGCCCGAATACCTCGAAAATACGCGCGACTTCATCTTCCGCAATACGTTCAAGGATATGGAATACACCCTGGAGCATCTTGGCAAAGGCTGCGGTACGCGCTTCGAGTTCGAATGCTACGACGTTGGTCATTTGTATAACCTCGCACACCTGCGCGATCGCAAGCTGGTCGAGGGCCCCTTATTCGTGCAAACCATCTTTGGCATACTCGGAGGAATCGGCACGGACCCCGAGAACCTGCTGCACATGAAGCGCATCGCGGACAAACTTTTCGGCGATGATTACTACTGGTCGGTACTGGCCGCAGGCCGTCACCAGATGGGGCTTTGCACCGTCGCAGCGCAGATGGGCGGCAATGTCCGCGTGGGGCTCGAAGACAGTCTCTACCTGGGGAAGGGCAAGCTTGCCGAGTCCAACGCCGACCAGGTGAGGAAGATTCGCTCCATTATCGAAAGCCTGTCGCTCGAGATCGCCACCCCCAATGAGGTCCGAACCATGCTGGCCCTCAAAGGTCCTGCTTTGGTGAAGTTCTGAGCGGGTTGTCAGGGTCGTGCTTGCGATGCGGCACTCCTTGCCTCGATGACTCGTAGCCTCGGTGAGCCGATGAGCGACGTTCATCCTTGATCGGGTGGGGCCTTGCCGTTGTCGTCGTGGGCGTCACACAAGGCCCGGACCCACAATTGTCGCCGGATGAGCCCCGTGAAGTAGCATGTAATTCAAGAGCGGGGCAAGTGCGAAATGCGCAGGGAACGCCTGGCCCGGAGCGTGGAGTTTCTTACTCCGAGGAAGATGCCGACGGGGCGCGCATCAAGGCGGAGCTTGGGTGACCGCACCGCCGCTGTCGAGTTCATAGAGCCAGGCCAACACCTCCGCTACGGCTGCGTACAACTGGGGTGGAATACGTGCATCGAGATCTACTTGCATCAACAGCCCGACGAGCTCCGGAGACTCGTGGACGTACACGCCGTGCTCACGTGCGGTGCGCATAATGGTTTCCGCCAGCACCCCATAGCCCTTGGCCACGACGCGCGGCGCGTCATCGTCACCCGCGTAGCGCAACGCCACCGCCGAGCGACGCGGTTCAGTCGCTGCAGGTTCGCTCTCTGGGTGCGGGGGCGGGTTAGTTGGCATGGGTGGTGGAACTCCAGGAATCACGCAGTGGTGCCGGCCTGCTGATCGTCGCGCGCCTGAGGATCGGAAGCGATGCTCAATTGGCCGAGTATCAGTTGTGCCGCGCGAAAGCGCTCCTGTAACGCTGCGCGTTCTGTATCGAGTAAGTCAGCGCTGTCAGGAGCAACCAGCGAAACGACGCAACGGTTCTCGTGGATTTGTATGACAACCTCGATCAACCCCAGCTGCGGCAGCTCCAAGCGCAGGCGAGTCGACCAAGTGTCTTCGTCGGAGGGGGGAGGGGTAGCCGTTTGTTCTCGCGGCGCGAACACCTCCCAATCCATGGGGGCGTTGGGCCAGGCTTCTCCATGCCACGCAAAGCTGCCATTGGCCAACACGTCGAGTTGCTGGTGTACATAGGGCACCGCATCAGGATGCAAGCCTGCAAGCGGTGTGGCTGAAATGAACTGCCCCCCGCCGGCTAACGCCCGCGCCGGAGCGTCGGAAGACCCCGGCGCAGCGCTGGTCGACGCGCGCTGCCGTGTTTGCTCGCGCATGGCTCGATCAAGTGCCAAGTGGGCTTGGGGTTCGTAACGTAGGGTCGCAGGGCTGCGTTGACCAAAGGCAACTTCAGCTAGATGAGACTCGTAGAACGCACCGCTATAACTTAATGCTTCGGCCAACGACCGCGCCAGAGGAGCTGCTGGTCCGTTGAGTGCTGAGTACACCCGGGCCAGAGCGCCGCTGGCCTGCAATCCCCTGGTGCCAGCGGCGCGAGGGCCGCCCGCCCCGCTTGACGGGCCGCGCGCTGTCGCCGGTGCGCGGGTTGGATCAGAGCGGCTCAGGTCGGTGCGGTCGCTTCCGCTGAAAGCACGCCCCTCCCCGATGTCGCTTCCCCCTTGGTTGCTGCGGTGCGCAAGCGGCTGGCGGCCCGCCTGATCCTCAGCGCTCACTGGACTTGAACGGTGCACCGGTGCTCGCGCGGCGTCCTCACGATTGCGGTGCGCGTTCACCACGCGCGGATAGCTCGTGTCGTCGTCGATACTGGGCGATGCGCGGCTTGAGGCACTCGGTGTATAGCCTGGGTTCGCTGATTCACGGCCCCGCGTCGCGGCGGGTCCGCCTGCTGTTGGCCGCAACAGTGGCTGTTTCCCTTGCGCGATGGGCGGCTTGTGATGCTGACTCAGCAGCAGTGCCAGCATCAACTTTCCGGTCTCGCTTAACTGAATTTGCGCCGAACGTGGCGTAAAGCCGGGCTGGTTGGGGGACACCTGGGCAGGTGCCGGGCGATGCGTAGATCGGGCGGCAATGTCGGTAGAGGCCCGCCCCTGGACGGTTGCACGTGCGCCCGGGGGCAGATGGGTATCCCGGATGGTGGTGGCCTGTCCGTGCAAGTGGGCGCTGGGCTCTACGAGCGTCGAGCGTGCAACGTCGAGAAGCACCGGATGCTGTGCCAGGGTAGTGCCCAGCACGGCGTCCAGGCGCGTTGCCAGTAGTGTTCCCAGCGGGGAGGGGTGGTTACTCACGTTTCAGCAGGTTGCGTCGGCTGGTAGGCCCGATCTACTTGCTTCTTGCGGTTCATCGCGCTAATGAGCTGCCCCAAGCGCTCGAGGCTGGGCATGATGAGGTCGCGCGTGGCGGCATCATTATGCAGAATGGTGAGCAGGAGCTCACACTTGATGGTGCGATCTTGATCGTTTAGCGGGCCTATATGATCAACCTTGCGAATTTCCTCAACGACTTGTAAGTATGTTTCATTCAGCTTGATAACCGAATCCCAGTCGGCGTCGCGTGCTCTTGCAAGCATGCTCGCGCTGACATCCGCTGCCTGGCGGTATAGCTGCAAAACGGGATTGTCGGGATTCGTCATGATGGCGTCATAGTGGCTGGAACATTAACTGGCAACGCGGTTTGTAAATACATTCAAGCGTACTGGCAAAGGCGCACGGGTTGGATCTTTAACTTAAACCAAAAACAAACAGATCAAGTGGATTGTTGCGCTGCCATTTGCGACCATGCGTCAGCCAGGTTCGCAAGCAGCTTGTCAGCCTCTTCGAGCCGGGCGGCGTCGGCATGCAAATTGGCCAATAGCAAGCACCGCTGGATGTAATCGTACAGCGCATCCAGCTGAACGGCTACCTCTCCGCCTGCGTTGTGGTCTAACGACGCTCGCAACCCGTTTGTGACGATGTCGAGCGCCTTGGAAATAGCGAGCCCGCGCGCCTGAATATTGCCGTGATCAAGGTGGAGCCGGGCGCGCTTGATGGCAGCTCGGGCACCGTCGAATAACAAGGAGATCAACTGGACCGGTGACGCGGTTTCAACTTCAGTTTCCAAGCCTATGCGGGCATAGGCCTGGGCGCGACGTTGGTGCACAGAAGGAGTCATAGGAAACGGATTTCATCCATAAAGGGGCGGTTTAGAAGAAATGCAGGTTTCACCAGCATCGTCACGACTGACAAAACGACGTCAAAACATATGCGCGATGCAACGCGTGATTACTTCATCGCCGCCTTGGCTTGGGCCGTCAGCATGTCAAGCTGCTGAGCCAGGTAAGAGCTGGTGGAATTCATTTGTGCCACTAAAGCGTCAAGCGCGATAAACTGCGCCTGATAGCGGGCCATGGCATCCTCGATGCGCCGTTCGACCCGGTCGAACTGCTTAGTGAGGTCGTCCAACGTTTTTTTGGTGCCTTGAGCGGCGTTATCGATCAGGCCTTCAGTACGCAACATGGCTTCCGTTGCGTCGGTTACCCGCCGGGCAAATCCGGCTTCACTGCGGAAGAAATGATCGACGGCTTCCGGGTTTTCGTTCAGCAGCCGAGTGAGTTTTTCCGTGTCCAGTGTGAGCTCGCCGGTGCTGGGGTTGGTCGTAATGCCCAATTGCGACAGGGTGCCAATCTCGCCGTCAATGCGGTAGCTCAAGAATTGCCGGGCCTGGGTTTGTACCGAACGCGCGACGCTGTCTCCCGTTAGGGCGCTGCTTTGTTGATTTTCGACGTTGTAGTTTGTCAACGAACGTAGGGTGGAGTGCAACGCGTTGTAGGCATTGACGAAACCCTGCACGGCGCTGATGGCCGGCGAGTTGTTCTTCGTAATCGTCACGGTGATGGGCTTGTCGGCGGCGGTAACGTCAGAGAGTTCGAGCGTGATGCCCTCGATCGCGTCTTTCACGGTATTGCCCGCGCTCTCGATCTGAATGCCATTGACCTTGATAATGGCATTACGTGCGGCCACCGTTTGGCTCACGGTGATGTCGAATGTCTCATCGCCGCGCAAGCCGTCACCGTAAACCATGAGCTCGTGCAGTGCTTCGTTGTCCTGCACCGCAATGCTCGTGATTTGGGCCCGAGTACCGGTCTCGTTGGCCGTCAGAACGAGCTGATACGGATTGCCCTCTTTGCCGTTGTTCACGATCAGCGCACTGACCCCGATACCGGCCGCGTTGATGGCATTCCGGACCCCTTCAAGCGAGGTGTCGTTGCCCAGTTCTACGGTGTGGGTGATGCCATCAATGACGATCTCGAGGGTCCCGCCACTGCCAATGGCTTCGTTCCGGGAGGCAACACCTTGAGTGGCCAAGCTTTGACGAATTGCCAGCTGCATCACGTCGATATCGTAGCTGCCCTCCAGAGCCAACGCTGCCTCGCTCACATTGGCGGTGACAACGTCAGGGCTACTTGACGTGGCCTTCATTGCACCGAAGCTGTTCGACTGGCTGAGCGACTTGGCCGCGTCTTGCAGTGACGCCACGGCGCTTTTCAAGGTTCCGTAAGCTGAAAGACGGGTTTCAAACGTTGCATAGCGCGACTTCAGCGCGCGCAACGGAGCCTCCTCTGCAGTACGCAGATTTTCCAGTAATTCGGCCAAGGGCAGGCCGGAACCGACGCCGATAGAAGAGATGGATGCCATGGGGTGTCCTAGGTTCGCAGTAAGTGGTGCCCAGAGGGGGCAATCGTTCTTAAGGTCTTACGGCAAAACGAGCCGAAACTTTAGCGCGCCTTAGCTGGCGACGACCGGCCTGTCCGTTGAACCAATGTGTCCGCACTATAGAGAAGACGCAAGATAGGCGGTCAAGGGCGGGGTTTCTACCTACGTCGGTACGAAGTTCGTTGACGCCGGTAGAAGGGGTCAGATAAAAGAAAGTAGTTCGGGCAAATGTAGGCTGACTCCCCGCCCGGGCACAGGACGCGGGTTTCCCGCTCAACCCCTTACAGGACGTCTGGCATGCTCCCAGTTGAAGTGCGTGCGCGCAATGTGCGTCAGTGGCATGAGTTGGCCAACCAGTACTTTCTCGAGCTCGATTGCACCGCCGTGCGTCGTGACGCTTTTTACTGTAGCGCTCTGGTTTCACGCTTCAAGGACACCTTAGCCGCCGAGCTGCATGTCAGTGAATCGCGCGTCCATCGTCGTCGCGTGCGCGCCGAAAACAGCGTGACCCCCTACTTCAAGCTGTTCTGGCAGCTCAGCGGAGAAAGCCGTATCCGCCAAGGGCGTCGCGAAGCCGTGCTCACTCGGGGGACGTGGTCGGTGTATGACACCAGCCGCGAGTACACAATCGAGTCCAGCGAGCAGTCGCGCGCGCTGGTGCTATTGGTACCCCAGCAGGCAAGCCGGACCTGGACTCCCGCGGTCCAGGCACTCGCTGGGTCCGCACTCCCGAGTCGCGGCATTGAGCGGATCGTGTTGTCCAGCCTGACGGCCTTGCTGCGTGAGCCTGAGCCGCTGGACGTCGACAGCCAGCAAGCGCTTCAGGACGCGACCTTGTCCCTGATCGAGCGCGCACTCTTGAACCGGGCACGCGAACTTCCCGACGCGTCATGCGCTCGCGCTGGCCTGACCCTGGAGCAAGTGCAGCGGCACATTCGAGAGCGGCTGGGTGACCCCGAACTCACGGTAGACTCCTTGGCAGGCGACCTGAGTGTATCGCGGCGCACCATCTACAACCTCTTTGCCGCCTCAGGGATGACGCCCCGCGCTTATATTCAACAAGCACGGCTGCGGCGTGCGCAGGAAATGCTGGAGGAAAAAACGTGGTCGGGTGCGCCGGTAGCGGACATCGCACAGTTCGCCGGGTTCGCAGACCCCGCTCACTTCAGCCGTGCGTTCGCGGCGCGATTTGGCATGCCCCCCGGGGTGTGGCGCGCTCGTCAGCTACGCGGCGCCTGAGGGGTTTCCCTAGTCGTGCACATTGGGGCAAGCGCGCTGCATACAGGGTCAAGTGCAGCCGCATGCGCCTTGCTAGAGTGCTCTCTTGTGACGATAAAGACCGGGTAGCCGGCTAGGCACCGCCCGTGATCATGAAGGGGAGACACGACTATGCCAGTGCTAGAACGCGCCCGTGCGGCGATTCGCGACCGCATGTTAATTGACGGTCAGTGGGTTGCCGCCCAGAACAACGAAACCTTTCAGGTTTACGACCCCGCGACAGGCACCGTCATCGCCAATGTTGCCCAAGCAAGCGAGGCCGATGTCGACAGCGCAGTGAAAGCCGCCCGACGCGCACTCGAGAATTCGGCATGGACCACCATGACCCCGGCAGATCGTGAGCGCCTTTTATTGCGGCTTGCCGATCTGGTCGAAGCGCATGGGGAAGAGCTCGCAGCCTTGGAAACGTTGAACCAGGGCAAGTTGCTGGCCTGGTCGCAGGCGATCGAAGTCGGTGGCAGCGCACAGTGGCTGCGCTACATGGCGGGTTGGGCCACCAAAATCGAGGGGTCCACCTTCGATGTTTCCATTGCCTTTCCGCCTGGCACCCGCTACCGCGCATCCACTCAGCGCGTACCGGTCGGTGTCGTCGGTGCCATCGTGCCGTGGAATTTCCCGCTAGCGATGGCAGTGTGGAAGATCGCGCCAGCGCTTGCTTGCGGATGCACCCTGGTGCTGAAACCTGCTGAAGAAACCCCGCTGACTGCCTTGCGCTTGGCTGAACTCGCACTCGAGGCAGGCATTCCTCCGGGAGTGTTCAACGTGGTCACGGGAGATGGTCCGACAACAGGGGCAGCGCTGGTGCGTCATCCTATGGTCGACAAAATAGCCTTCACGGGCTCCACCGAGGTGGGGCGCGAAATCGGCGCCCAGTGCGGACAGGATATTCGCCGCGTGTCCCTCGAGCTGGGCGGTAAAAGTCCAGTCATTGTGCTCGACGACATGGATGTGGAAACGGCGGTGCAAGGGGCTGCGGGCGCTATCTTTTTCAACCACGGGCAAGTGTGCACGGCCGGGTCGCGGCTTTACGTGTCGAACAAGCTTTACGACAAAGTGGTCGCGGGCGTTGCCGAAGCAGCCGAGTCTACGGTGCTGGGTTCAGGGTTCGATCATGACGCACAAATGGGCCCTCTCGTATCCGCACGCCATCAAGAGCGAGTGTTGGGCTACATAGAAAGTGCGCGGGCCGAAGGAGGCGAAATTGTTGCGGGTGGCGATCGTGGCGCCGACAAGGGTTATTTCGTTCGACCCACCGTTGTTGCCAATACCGACAAGAAGGCGCTCACCGTAGTCCGCGAAGAAGTGTTTGGCCCCGTGCTTGTCGCCATGCCATTCAGCGATTTCGACGAGGTCTTGCGTGAGGCAAACGACACCACGTACGGCCTGGGTGCTAGTGTTTGGACCAACCGGCTCGACTGGGCGCAACGGGCGGTCGACGCCTTGCAAGCGGGGACGGTATGGGTCAACACCCACAACATGGTCGATCCCAACATGCCATTTGGCGGATTCAAGCAGTCGGGGGTCGGACGCGAGCACGGGCGGGCCGCCATTGACGGCTACACAGAGTTGAAGTCTGTCTGTATTGCGTATTGACGAGGCATCATGAAACAAGATCCCTACGAAGTTGGTCTGGGCATTCGCTATGAAATGTTCGGCAAAGACGTCACCGACCATCACATTGAAGCAACCAGTGAGTTCCTCCGTCCCATGCAAGACATGGTGACCCGCGATTGTTTTGGGACGGTGTGGGCGCAACCAGGGCTCGATCGGCGTATGCGCAGCTTCGCGACCGTAGCCATGCTCATTGGCCTGGGGCGCTCGCACGAACTACGAATTCACGTTAAAGGCGCGATCAGTAACGGCGTCACAGTGGAAGAGCTCGGCGCGCTGATGCGCCATGCCGCGGTGTACTGTGGTGTGCCTGCTGCAGTGGAGGCATGGACAGTCACCGACGCGACGCTACGTGAACTCGGCTTGGTGAAAGAGGCGTCATCATGAGCGACACGCTGCGGGTGGCATTTATCGGGTTGGGCAACATGGGCGCCCCTATGGTGGCCAATCTGCGCAAGGCAGGGTTTCCCGTTAAAGTCTATGATCGCGACCCGGCCCGGATGGATTTGTTGGTGCAGCGCGACGGGGCAATCGCCTGCACCGACTGGCAGAGCCTGGCTCAAGGTACACACATCGTGATCACGATGCTGCCCACCGGCGCCGATGTCGCTCATGTATTACTACACGACCGCGGTGGCTTAGCTGCACATTTGCAGTCGCATGCCGTAATCATCGATATGAGCTCATCCGAGCCATTAGGAACCCGTGCGCTGGCTCAACATTTGGCAGAACGTGGCTTGCCGTTCGTGGATGCCCCGGTTTCGGGGGCGGTTCCAGGCGCCATCGCGGGCACGCTTTCTATCATGGCGGGCGCCGACGACCCCACCGCCATCGACCGGGTAATGCCCGTGTTCGAGGCCATGGGCAAGCGTGTATTCCGAACGGGCGCATCCGGCACGGGCCACGCCATGAAAGCCCTCAATAATTACGTAGCTGCCGCAGCGTATACGGCCACCGCCGAAGCGCTCATGATAGGCGCACGGTTTGGGCTCGATGACAAACAAATGGTGGAGATCATTAACGCATCGACCGGCCGTAGTTTCAATAGCGAAGTCGTATTCGCCTCTCAGGTTGTCACCCGGCAATTCGAAACGGGTTTCGCCATGGGCCTGATGACCAAAGACGTAGGCATTGCGAGTCAGCTGGGTGAAGCGTTGGACGTGAACGCACCCGTAAGCCGGCTCGTCGCCGATCGATGGCAAGCCGCATGCGAAGCACGGGGGCCCGACAGCGACCAGTGTTCCGCCATGCTGGCCTGGGAGGCGGGGCATTAAGGTCCGGCCGGCCTTCAGGCCTTCAGGTGTACTTAGCCTTGAAGAGTCAGCGTGTCGTGTATGGCCGCTGGTGAGGCGGCTACGCTGTGCTGACCCACGGCGGCCCTTCAATTAAAAGGACTCACTATGTCGATCACAACGGGGTTACCTCGAGTTGGCTTTATTGGGCTTGGGGTAATGGGTACACCCATGTCCACCCATTTAGCACGGGCAGGTTATCCATTAACCGTATACGACCTAAGGTCAGAGCTGGCCTCTCGACTAGAGGCCGATCTAGACAACACAGTGGCTGCCTCATCGCCCGCAGAAGTAGCGAGCCAAAGCGACATTATCATTACCATGTTGCCCAACGGCGAGGTCGTGCGAGAAGTGCTGCACGGCGAAGACGGCCTGTTGGCGCAAGTGCAGCCTGGCGCTATTTTGCTGGATACCTCATCGTCAGAACCCTGGTTGACCCAACAAAGCGCAGAAGAGTTAAAGGCGAAAGGCGCGAGCGTGGTGGATGCACCCGTGTCAGGAGCTCAGCACGGCGCGCAAACCGCGAGTCTGGTATTCATGGTGGGCGGAAGCGCGCAGGATGTCGAACGGGTAACACCGCTGTTAGAGTGCATGGGACGAGCAATCTTCCACTTGGGAGACGTAGGTGCTGGTCATGCCATGAAATGTTTAAACAATATGGTAACCGCCATGAACCTATTGGCATTGTCCGAGGGGTTAGCGGTCGGCATCCGATACGGCCTGGATCCTGCCCGCATGACGGATGTCATCAATGAATCGACCGGTGGTTCATGGGTAAGCAAAACCCACATTCACCAAC
>CAZMVM010000002.1:0-24762 GCA_964569785.1 uncultured Pigmentiphaga sp.
ACGGGCGAATGTAAGCTCGACATGCAAGGTTACGACCGCGCCTCTTACGGGCAAGACAGGTGATCGAAGCTAGAAAACCGTGCAGCTCCAGGCGTGGCCCCACGCTTCTGTCTGGATTAGCGGCGGTCTCATTGCAACTTTCTCCACCTTCCACCGAATCTGAGGGCGTTGATCGTGACGATTCCTGCGCATCTGGCAAAACCCGCACTGCCGCTGACACGACTCGGTAACCACACCATCGCGGAGTTCATGCGTACTTATTGGCAGCGCGAACCCTTGTTGATCCGTCAGGCTTTTCCGCAACTCAAGCCGCCACTCGCCGCGGCACAGCTGCGGCGGCTGGCGGAACAAGACGACGTCGAATCCCGACTTGTGCAACGCAGTCACGGACAGTGGCAGCTCGACCACGGCCCGTTTACCCGCTTACCGCAGGAGGCACAGCGAGACTGGATTCTTTTGGTTCAAAGCGTGGACTTGCACGACGATGCTACGGCGGCGTTAATGCACCGCTTTCGTTTCGTGCCTGATGCACGGTTAGACGACATCATGATGAGTCTGGCCGGTCCCGGCGGGGGCGTGGGCGCCCACTTCGATAGTTACGACGTGTTCTTGTTGCAGGCTGCCGGACGCAAGCGCTGGCGGTATGGGCAACAGAAAAATCTCGAGCTTGAAGCCGATTTGCCCTTAAAAATCCTCAAACACTTCGAGCCCGAAGAAGAATGCGTGCTAGAACCCGGAGATATGTTGTACCTCCCACCGCACGTGGCCCACGACGGCATCGCCGAAAGGGCAGGCTGCATGACAATCTCGATCGGTTTTCGTGCGCCTACCCATGCTGAGCTTGCCCAGGGCCTGTTCGATGCGACAATTGAAGCACTCCCGGAAGGACTGCACTTGCCCGAACTGGAGCAACGCTACAGCGATGTAGGCATAGCACCCACGCCGACCCCTGCCCTTCTACCTGATAGCCTGATCGACGCCACCCTGCAAGCAGTGCAGCGAATACCGATTACGCGTACGTTGGCGATCAACTTTCTCGGCCGCCGTTTTACGGAACCCAGCCCCTATGCCGTGTTCGATTACGTGGACGACGACGACGGCATTGATTTAACTGCTGACTGGCCCGTTGACGGATGTATCGTGCTGGATCGGCGCACTCGGTTCTTGTATTACGACACGGTCGGCTTTATTAACGGCGAACCCATCGCGGGCTCGATGTCCGCCCAGCTTCGCAGGCTCGCCGACACCGCGTCGTTTGCCTTGCAACGACTCACCGCCCTCCGAGCCCGACCGACTCCTTTTGGAAGACTGGCGGCGGGCAGGCTGGGTGCACTATTGCAGCGATTAAGCCAGAAAAATTGTTTCTAGATTTTCCCAGTGCAAAGCTGTGCAGCGGGTCTTCTTGGGCCTCGCGCCAGAGCGTCCAGCCATGTGCCACGCCGCCTAAGGGAGTTCCCTAGGGTTAGGTTTTCTGCGCACCCCGCCAGTTCGAACCTGCACGATGTTACGTCGATTCACAATCAAACCTTACTTGAAACTTACAAGACCGTATTTCTAAGCCACACTGAAGGGACGTTGTGAACGAGTTTCAAGGAGCACGACATGAATCGAACTATCCTGATTGCCACCTTGATTAGCGCGTCAGCTGCCTTGGCCGCCTGCGATCGCGGTGGCGATGATGTAAGTAGCACGCCCGGCAACCCTGGCGAGTCGACACTCGTCGTGCCTGCTGATCCTAATGCACCCGGCTCGGGCCCGATGGGCAGCGACCCGGGTCCGGATACGACCTATCCCGGCACGAACTCAAGCGGCGACTCCAGCGGTGGGGCTGGAAGCATGCCGGAAACGGGATCGAGCTCGTCGTTGGGCGGCGTAAGTTCCGGGGCCATGGGCAACGATACTAACTCGAGCGGCCCGGGTTCGACCACTCCGTAGCAAACGTTCACTGATCTAATCGCTCCGGCGCGCGACAAGGCGCCGGGCGCGCCGGAATTGCATTACCCCAGCTTTCAGGCGATAATTTAACGTTTGTGTAGCAACGCTAGTTGCCGCTGCTTGTTTGCTGTCTTTTAAGATTGCGCTCATTGTTGCAACGTCTTAGAAGTGGTAAGACGGCAGCTGCGGCGATCTTTGGCATCAAGCCCACTTGCATAGCCTCGTGAGACGGCTCGCTTTAAGGGGGCACTTAAGTTGTTCATTGCTTTAAGTGTCTTTCTTTTACGCGGCCACGCGCAAGAATTTGCTTTATTCTTGCCGAATTACCCACGAGGCTTTTGCCACGCGACGTGGGGCAGTGCGAAAGAGCGCCACGGCATGGCGCAGGGCCCAGAAGTAACGCTTGCAATTGCGCAGGCACGCTTTGCCCAGCCAAGTCTGTATTCAGGATAAGCAACTAGCGCCGGCCCCTGCTTTGGTCTTCTTTGCTGCCCGTTGGCAGTGCCCTGGTACCGCAGTACAACAGGGAGGAAGGCTCCCACCCAAGGAATAAACGCGCCATGAAAGAAGGCATTCATCCCGAGTACCGCGAAGTAGTTTTCGTCGATGTTCAAACCGGCGGGCAATTCATTACCCGTTCTACGGTACAAACACGCGAAACTATCGAAATTGATGGGAAGACGTATCCCATGTACAAGTGCGACGTCACTTCAGAATCACATCCGTTCTACACCGGCGCACAAACGCGCATCGTGGAAACTGGCCGGGTCGAGAAGTTCCGCGCCCGCTTCGCCCGTACGGAAGGCACGCGTCTTCGCAAGCAAGGCTGACTCTGTCGGCGACTGCCAAATAAACGACGCAGGGGGCAGCCAAAGGGCTGCCCTTTTTGTCTCATAATGCACGCTGATCGACTCTTGTCGCGTTGCCCACGCAGTTCCTACACGTGTCCGTCACTTACTCCGCTCCTCGCACAACCCCCGCTCGTTTGACCGCCCCAGCAGCGGCCCGCTTGGCGCGCCCGGTGTTGCTAACGGTCTGCCTTGTGTACATTGTGTTCGGCTTGTTTCTGCGCGACCCCTGGAAGACGGATGATGTCATCGGCCTGGCACAAATGTGGACTGCCGTCTATGAAGGGGGAGACGCCTGGCTGCTACCGCAAGTAGCCGGGGTGGCAGCCAGTACTAATGGGCCGTTGGCCATGTGGTTGGGTGCGATCAGCATCAGCTTGCTGGGACCATGGCTAGGTGATGTTGTCGCCGGGCGCGTGCCCAATCTGATTTGGTTCGCCATTACTACCAGCTCGGTCTGGTACGGTACTTACCTGCTTGGTCGCCGACCAGAGGCCCAACCGCTGGCGCTCCCGTTTGGTGGGCAACCAGCGCCGGCCGATTATGGGCGCATGTTGGCAGATGCTGCCCTGTTGCTCCTGCTCGCCACGCTAGGATTAGCATGGCGTACTCATGAAACGTCGGCTGTGCCAGCAGCGCTGGCGTGTCAGGCGCTCGCGTTTTACTCATTTGCACGGCTATTCGACCGGCCCTACTCGGGCGCCTTCACCCTGGGACTTGCTCTGGCCGGCGCCTTTTTGTCACGGGGGTTCCCCGCCCTCCTACCGGTGCTGATTGCCATCCCCTTGGTCGTACCGTTTGCAGCGCGTGCGCAGTGGCGCGCAATTCTCACCATTACGCTTCCGCTGGGTCTGGCCCTAATCGCCGTCTGGCTCTGGCCCGCACACCAACGCAGCCTCTACTGGACTCACGGCTGGCTTCATTGGCACCGCGAGACTTTCGGATTAATCACCCTGCACGGGGCGGCTAGTACGCTGCGCAATGCGCCGTGGTTCCTCTGGCCGTTGTGGCCACTGGCACTCATTGCTGCCTGGCAGTGGCGGGGTTGGTACGGCGCTGTGCACCTGCGCGTACCGCTGGGAGTCGCCTTCGGTGCCATGATTACCCTGGTCTGCATTACGCAACCTGGCGAGCCCGAACTACTCGCGTTGGTCGTGCCGGCCGCGACCCTGGGCGCGCTTGCCCTGCCGACCTTGCGCCGGGGCCAGGTGAATTCACTCGACTGGTTCGCCGTGATGGCGTTTTCCGTTGCCGCGTTGCTGATCTGGTTCGGCTGGATGACGGCCTTAACGGGTTGGCCCGAGACGATCGCCAGCAATATCGACCGCCAAACACCCGGCTTCCAATTGCCTTTCAATGTCTGGGGATTCGCCGGCGCGCTGTTGGCCACGATCGGTTGGGTGGCCCTAATCACCTGGCGCGTTCGTGTGCAGCCAGCGGCTTTATGGCGAGGTTCAATACTGTCGGCAGGCGGTGTACTTATTACCTGGGTCTTGCTCAATACACTTTGGCTCCCGTCCATCGACTATGCCCGCAGCTACCGCCCCGTCGCCGCGGCCATCAAGACCGCTCTCGCTGCTGAAGGAAGCGCTGCCTGTGTGCGCTCGCGCGATCTGGGCTTGGCGCAACGGGCGTCGTTTGCCGTCTTTGAGGGGCTGCGGTTCTCTTTTGACGACAGCTGTCCCTTGGTGCTGCAACAGACCACGAAGGCCATGCGACTTCTTAGCCAGCCTCCCGGCAGCATCGTGTTGTGGGAAGGCGCAAGGGCCTCCGACCGTGTCGAGCACTACCTCTTGCTGCGGATGCAATGACGCCTGCGCCCCGCTCCTTTCTCGGCAGCATCCGTCACCTGATACATCAGGCCTGGCCGGTGTTGATCGGACAATGGGCGGGGATAGCGATGGGCGTGCTAGACACCGCGATGACCGGACACGCCTCCGCCATCGACCTAGCGGCAATGAGCCTAAGTGTTTCCATCTACATTACGGTTTTCGTGGGCCTGATGGGGATCGTCCACGCACTTATCCCTATCCTTGCGCATCACTACGGCTCCGGTCGGCTTCACGCTGTGGGAGGCGCCTGGGGACAGGGCATCTGGCTCGCACTCGCGCTATCCGTCATTGGCGGGGTCATCCTGATGTTTCCCGGCGCCTGGCTATCCTTGTCGGGCAACGTCGATCCTGCGGTGCGTGATCGCATCGAAGGTTACCTGTACGCACTTATTTTTGCCTTACCCGCAGCCCTGGTATTTCGCACGATGCACGCTTTGGGGGCGGCTATCTCCCGGCCCCAGCTCATCATGTGGATCAACCTCTTCGGCGTGCTGCTCAAGGCCTTCTTTAATTGGGTCCTTATTTTCGGCCATTTCGGATTTCCTGCTCTCGGTGCCGTAGGCGCAGGTATTTCAACCGCCCTGGTGTTTTGGATCAGCATGATCGTTGCCGGATTTGCGATTCGAGCCGACCGGCACTACTCGCCGCTCGCCTTGCGCCTGGAACGCCCTCACTGGCCGACGCTACGCGAATTGCTTCGTCTGGGCCTTCCCATGGGCGGCTCGTATTTCGTGGAAGTAGCAGCGTTCACTTTCATGGCCCTACTCATTGCGCGGGAGGGTGTTGTGGTCATGGGGGCGCACCAGATCAGTGCCAACATCGCTGCACTTTGCTATATGGCCCCCATGGCAGTCGGGATAGCAACAGCGGCACAAACCGGGCAAGCATTGGGGGCGGGCCACTTCACTCGCGCCCGCACCTTCGGACGTGCAGGCATGACGCTGACGCTGTGTGCAGCCTTGATTACCGTTGCCATCCTATACACGTGCCGCGAGTGGATCGTGCACGCGTACACCAGCAACGCAGCCGTCGCGACAACCGCACTCGCGCTGCTTGCTATCGTGCCGGTTTTTCATGTTGCCGATGCCGCGCAAACGCTAACGGTATACCTGCTAAGGGCTTACAAGGTCGCCCTGGTACCTATGCTGGTGCAAACAACAGCGTTGGCCGGGGTCGGTCTGGTAGGGGGATGGTATGTTGCCTTCGGCCCAGCCGCTGGCCTGCTGGAGCCGATTGTGTCGCGCTGGACACCTGCTGCGCCGGGCGGCGCAGCAGCCATGTGGACCATGGCAACGATTGGCATGTTGTTGTCGCTGGTTCTGTTGCAACCCGTGTACTGGTATGTACTGCGCCGTTACCCCCGCGAGCACGCCGACATCACACCTTCAGAAAGTGCTCGCGATAATATTTGAGCTCTTCGATCGAGTCGTACACGTCGGACAAGGCTTCATGACGCGACGTTTTTGAGAACGATTTGTAAATCTCGGGCTTCCAGCGCCGGCACAACTCTTTGAGCGTACTGACGTCCAAATTGCGGTAATGGAAAAACGCCTCGAGGCGCGGCATGTAGCGGGCCATGAAGCGCCGGTCCTGCCCGATCGAGTTACCGCATAAGGGCGAAGCGTTGGCAGGCACATAGACCTGCAGAAAATCAAGCAGCTGCTGCTCGGCCTCAGCTTCGGTCAGTGTCGAGGCCTTTACCTTGTCGATGAGCCCGCTTTTGGTGTGGGTAGACCGGTTCCAGCTATCCATGGCCTCAAGCAAAGAATCGGGCTGATGTATAACCAGAACGGGCCCTTCGGCCACCACGTCGAGATTCGCGTCGGTGACAACGACGGCAACCTCGATAATGCGCTCGCGTTCCGGGTCCAGCCCGGTCATTTCCATGTCAAGCCATATCAAGTGGTTCTCATTAGGGGCCATATAATTTGAACTCCGGGTGGTGCGGTAAATCTATCATTCTCGCATACCCATATTAGGCACCGGATCGTATGGTATTTACTTCGTTGTTCATCGCATTCCTCACCGTTGGTGTCGTGCTGCGGCTATGGCTGGCATCCCGGCAAATTCGGCACGTCGCGCAACATCGGGATCAAGTGCCCGACGTATTTGCCGAGCGCATCCGCTTACGCAGCCACCAACGCGCGGCGGATTACACCATCGCCCGGACGCGCCTGGGCATGGTCGAGGCCGTATTCGACGCAGCCGTTCTCGTTGCGCTCACCCTGCTGGGTGGCTTGCAGCTGCTGGCAATGTGGAGTTACGAGCTGCCCGCACCCGGTCTCGTACAACAATTGGCGCTGATTACCAGCGTGGTCGTGCTGCTCGGTGTACTCGGTTTGCCCTTTACTCTGTATCGGCAGTTCCGGCTGGAAGAGCGATTTGGCTTCAATCGCATGACACCCAAGCTGTTTATTGCCGACACGATCAAGGCAACTCTGGTTGCCGCCGTACTCGGTTTGCCGCTAGCGGCCGTGGTGCTCTGGCTGATGCAAACTGCCGGTCAATTCTGGTGGCTGTGGGCCTGGATCGTGTGGGCCCTGTTCAACCTGGCTGTAATCTGGCTCTTTCCTACCGTTATCGCGCCACTGTTCAACAAATTCACCCCACTTACCGACGCCGAGTTGGCCGAACGCATCAAAAGCTTGGCAGAGCGCTGCGGATTCTCGTTGAATGGTCTGTTTGTTATGGACGGCTCGAAACGCTCTGCCCATGGCAATGCCTACTTCACCGGGTTCGGTCGCTCCAAGCGCATCGTCTTCTTTGATACGCTGTTATCGCGGCTGAACGCGGACGAAATCGAGGCAGTCTTGGCGCATGAGCTCGGACACTTCAAGCACAAACACATTGTGCGTCGCATTGTTCTTAGCCTCGCAACGTCTTTTCTGTTCCTGGCCTTGCTGGGGTGGCTTGCCAATCAAACCTGGTTCTATACGGGTTTGGGCGTCGCGCCAAACTTGCTTGGAGCTAATCACGCCGTCGCGCTGATGCTTTTTTTCCTGGTGGTGCCGGTATTTACCTTCCCGTTCACCCCGGTTTTCAGCTGGCTCTCGCGGCGCGACGAGTTTGAAGCCGACGCATACGCAGCCAGCCAGACCGACCCAGCCAACCTGGTGTCTGCGCTGGTGAAGCTATACGACGATAACGCCGCCACGTTAACACCCGACCCTGCGCATTCCGCCTTTTATGACAGTCACCCCCCCGCGGCTATCCGCATTGGCAGGCTTACTTGGAGTGAAGCATGAGCAACACCTCCTTCACCGCACTCACCCACGACCAACTGCGCACCTTGCATTGTCGGCATATGACCGCCGCCGATCGTCTCACCGACGAAGCCATCACGGCACAACTGCAAGCCGTACCCAAATGGCAGCACATTGACGGCGCAATCATGCGCACTTTCGAACTCAAAAATTTCCACGAAACGATGGCCTTCGTGAACGCCATTGCGTGGATCTTCCACCGCGAGGATCACCACCCCGACATGCACGTGGGGTACAAAACGGTTTCACTACGCTTCCGTACGCACTCCGCCGATGGCATCACACTCAACGACTTCATCTGCGCGGTGCGTGTCGACGAGGTCTACGGCCCGTGAACGCGCGCGTGACCGGACGGGTTATCTCTGCCCACGGCCGCCATTACATGGCGGAGCTACCCGATGGCACCCTGCGCCATTGCTATCCGCGAGGGAAAAAGGGCCGCGCGGTGGTGGGCGATGACGTCGAAATTTCCCTGCAGGGCGATGCCGAAGGTGCCATCGAAGCGATTCGACCGCGGCGGAATCTGCTTTATCGCAGTGACGATCAGCGCAGCAAGCAATTCGCAGCAAACATCGACCAAGTCGTTATCGTGGTTGCCACTGAGCCTGACTTTTCCGCCGACCTGGTCGGGCGAGCCTTGATTGCGGCCCGCAGCGTGGACGTTCCTTGCCTCATCATTCTGAACAAGATCGATCGCCCGGCAGGCCTGCAGCGCGCCCGCGATCGCTTGGCCCCGCTACGCGAGCTCGGCCTGCCAGTGCTGGAAATCTCGGCACTTGACAGCGAACGCACGCGCGCTGTGCTTTATCCGCACCTCAGCGGACGTACTAGTCTGCTACTTGGCCCTAGCGGCATGGGCAAGTCAACCATACTCAACACCTTGGTTCCGGACGCTAACGCGGCCACACGCGAACATTCATCGGCTCTGGGGGCTGGCCGTCACACCACGACGCATACGCAGCTTTATCGCATGCCACCCTATCAAGACCACCCGGGCGGCGAAATCATCGACTCTCCCGGCTTTCAGGAGTTTGGTCTTCTGCACCTGAACCGTGAAGAGGTTGAGCGTGGTTTCCCGGAATTCGCGCCACACGCCCCGCACTGTCGCTTCTACGATTGCACTCACCGGCACGAACCGGATTGCGGCGTCCTCGCCGCGCTGAACGATGGCGAAATCGCACCGAGCCGCTACGCGTTGTATCGCCGTCTACTTGAGGAAATCGAGGCCGCGCGGCCGTATTAGGTCATGGGACCCTGGAGGGTGAATCCGCCGGGCGCATCGTAAGCAGGCTGAGTACATTGCTTGGATCATTGCGAAAACCAAGCCGCTACATTAGTGCAAGCGACCCGGGCGGACATGCCCACTCATTTAACTAATAACGTACAGTAAAGGCGGGACGCCGCCAAACCCGCCCCGTCTGGGACGGGCTCGAATGCCACAGGCAAGCATGGAGATGAGCAAAGGAGCGCCAACCCCGCGCGTGGCCTGCCACTACCGACCGCAACGAAGGCCCTCTGGGGCGACAGAAGCGCGGGCATCATTTTCGGGCTGCCGCGTCAGCGAATACTGCAGGCGCGACTCTGCCGTTTGATCCCACACAAGCGTGTTGTTAGAGGTGGCCACAAATGAGCCGAAAGGATTCCCGTTCTCGTGTATTAACACGAAGTGACGAGGACTATCGGCAGTGCGCTGCCAGCAACCTTGCAAGTCGGTCGCCGAGCCCACGGGCTGATTGCGCTCATCGAGATAGGAGATCCGTGCACGCCACGTATGATTAGCAAAGAGAGTGAGCGTTGCGTGCTGGGCGGTGCACGCCATGGAGGCTTCTACGCAAGGCAAGAGGCCACGAAACGATTGCGCTGGCGCCGGACGAGTCTCCCCGGGAAGCATCTCACCCTGCTCTGCCGTCAGACCAAGTTCTTCCCAGCAGCGATCCAGCCAATCGGCGCATACCGAGGACTCCTCTCGGGAGGTCAGTCCGCCCGTGGCGATGCGTATTTGCGATGGGGGCATCGTTCGCGTTGCACTATGCGAATAAAGGCGCTCGGCCTGTGCCCGTGTGATCGCTTCAGTGCTGCCGGCTTCGGGCCGCACGTTCGGCGCATAATGTTCACAACCCATCACGACCATGGCAAGCGCGACGACACCCAGTGCGCGCCCAGCGCCCTTTATTTGACACACCCTCGCGGACATGACGTTTGCTCCGTAGTATCTTGATTCAATGGAATCATACTCTGTGCCGGGGTTACACATCACCCCAAGTATTTTGTTTGTTCTAGCCCTTGTGGCCGGGCTGGTTGCTGGCAGCTTTCTGAACGTCGTCATCGTTCGCTTACCTCGCATGCTTGAACGCGCCTGGCAACAAGCATGCGCGGAGGGCCAAGAGGGCGATGCGAGCGAACGCGAGTCGGTGCACTTTAATCTTGCAGTCCCTGGTTCACACTGTCCACAGTGCCAGCATCCACTCAGTTGGTACGAGCTCATCCCCGTCGCGAGTTGGTTGTGGCAAAAAGGCCGCTGCCGTCACTGCGGGGCGCGTATTGCTGCGCTGTACCCTTTGGTGGAATGCCTCACCGCCGTTTTGTTTGCCGCCGCGTTCTGGCGTTTTGGGGCAACGGCATTGGCGCTTGCTGCGATGCTTCTCATGGCAGCCCTCATTGCGCTGGCCGTCATCGATTTACGCACCATGTTATTGCCCGATGTCATCACCCAGCCATTGCTCTGGAGCGGGTTGCTCGTCAACTGGAGCGGTCATGGCTTAACCCCGCTTCACCATGCGGTTGCCGGTGCAGTCGCCGGCTACGGCGTCCTGTGGCTCGTTGCAACGAGCTACCGACTGCTGCGCGGCAAAGAGGGCATGGGACAAGGCGACTTCAAGCTATTGGCGGCGCTGGGAGCCTGGTTAGGTTGGCAAGCCCTGCCAGGGATTATCCTCGTCGCCTCCCTTTTGGGTGTGGTTGTGGGCCTGCTATTAATCGTTACCCGACGGCTGCACCATGAAGCGCCTCTGCCCTTTGGACCATGCCTGGCACTGGGTGGGGTCGCCGCGCTTTTACTGCCGCCTGCGTGGGGCTGGTAAGAGAACTCGTTAGTATCATGACAAGCCGGCCCGCGCCAGGCTATGCTGGCTCAGAGTACGATTCTATTGTCTGAATAACGCCTAGCCGCACTTCGACTATGCCCAGCGATGCCTCTACCGCTCCTTTGCCACCTACAGGTTCCACCCCGCACCCCCCACTGCGCATCGGGTTAACCGGTGGCATAGGATCAGGGAAATCATTTGTAGCCGACCAGCTTGCCATGCTCGGCGCGGCCATCATCGACACCGATCATATTGCCCACGCCCTCACTCAGCCCGGAGGACCCGCTATTGCGCCCTTGCGCGCCCTGTTCGGTGAGGATGTCATCAACGACCAAGGCGGGCTCGATCGGGACAAAATGCGCGATCTGGTGTTCCGCAATCCACAAGCGCGTGCACGCCTTGAAGCTTTGCTCCACCCCATGATCGGGTCTGAAGTGCAGCTTCAGGCATCTCGCGCGAAAGGGCTCTACCAAGTTTTTGTGGTTCCGCTGCTGGTAGAGTCCGGCCGTTGGAGATCCCGGGTCGACCGGGTGTGTGTTGTCGATTGCGACGAAGAAACCCAGATCAAGCGTGTGGGCTTGCGCAGTGGATTGAGCCCGGAAGAAGTGCGGCGCATCATGGATGCGCAGGCCTCTCGCGAGGAGCGGCTCGCCGCCGCTGATGACGTCATCGTTAACGACGGCACGACCACCAAAGAGCAGTTGCGAGAGCGCGTGAAGCAGATGCACGAGTACTGGATGAGCCTGGTACGTGCCCGTGAACAAAACGCCCCGGAAAGCAATCGCGAATAAACTAAATGCCTCTGTCTAATTCTGTTGCCATTTCGGTAGTAAATGGTCGCTACAATGCAGGCTGAACGATAAAACCTTGATGCCCCGCGTGATTGAATACGAGTATCCCTTCAACGAGCGCGTCCGCAACCTGTTACGGCTGGAAGACCAGTTCGACAGGCTGTTTTATTTCACCCAACAGGACGACCCTCGCGCGCACCACGCGGCGCTCATCACGCTGTTCGAGATTACGGACGCGGTCAACCGGTCGACGGGCCGGTCCGACGCGCGCACCGATCTTTTGCAGGAGCTCGAGCGCCAGCGCCAGGCGTTGACCGCGTTGCGAGAACACCCCGATGTCGACCGCTCGCTACTCGACAACACGTTGCAACGTTTGCAAGACGTCATCAATGGTCTTTCGAGCCAAGTGAAGCCGGCCGACTCCATTCGACAAAACGAATGGCTGGGCAGCTTACGAAGCCGGCTGGTTATTCCGGGCGGTGTGTGCGAGTTCGACATGCCCTCGTACCACGCCTGGCAACATCGCTCTGCACAAGAGCGTCAGGCCGATCTACAGCACTGGTGCCAACCGCTGCTCCCACTCTACGAAAGCCTGATACTGGCGTTGCAATTACTGCGGCGCAACTGTCACACCGAGCGATTAGTGGCAAAGCGAGGTGTTTACCAGTCGTCACCTAACGGCAAACCCTATCAGCTGCTACGCGTTTCCCTGCCATTGAACACACGCATTTTTCCCGAAATCAGCGCCAACAAGTACTCGATATCGATTCGCTTTGCGCAGCAGGACGGCAGCGGCAAACCGCAGCCCGTGGATGAAGACGTCGAGTTCGAGATGGCCCTGTGCACGAGTATCTAACGCTCGTGCAACTTAATGCAGTTATATCAGCCGACACGCCACCGCGACCTGCCGAATCCCCGCTATGCCGTGCGCACCATGGCGCATCGCGGTAGTGAACGTGTGCTCGGACTGCCCTCCCAGTGCAAAAACAGGTAGCCCAGCGCCTTCTGCTAACCGTGCGAAGCGCTCCCATCCCAGCGGTGTGGCGTCGGGATGAGTGGCCGTTGGCAGCACAGGACCCAGAACGGCAAACAAGGCACCCGCATTTCGGGCCAATTCAAGCTCTTCTGCATTGTGCGTCGAAGCCCCGACCCATGCTGTCTCGGGCAAGGCGGGCAACGGTCGTTCCAAATCGCGGCTACGCAAGTGCACGCCGTCGGCTTCTAACCACCAAGCTTCGGGATGAGCACTATTGACGAGCAGACGCGCACCCGCGCGATGTACTAGCCGTTTGACCTGCTGAAACACTTCGTACAAGGACTCCGCGGCCGAACCGTCCGGCCAGTCAGGCGCACGGAACTGGAAGAGCCGACCGCCATTCTCGAGGGCTTGCGCCACGTGCCGCAGCGTGGCAGACACTTGCAACGGCGAGTCGGGCGCAACAATGACATAGACCTGCGGAACCTTAAGCCATGCTAGCGGCGGTAATGTGGCGGGCAACAGGTGACCGCTTTCCAGTCCCGCCTCGATTTCCGCAACGGACTGCATCGGGTCGACCCAGCTCAGCTGCTGGCCTTCCATCCCGCGCGGCTCCCCCTTCCAGCCGGTGACGCGAAAAAACGAAAGTCTAACAATCGACTGAGGATACACATGGACGTGGGTTACCCATGGATACGCCTCGGTGACTTCGATACCAAGCTCTTCTTTTAATTCACGGCGCAAAGCTTCGTGTGGTTGCTCGCCAGGCTCAAGCTTCCCGCCAGGAAGCTCCCACCAACCGGCATAGCTCTTGCCCTGTGGTCGTTGACCCAACAATAGTTGGCCGTCTGGGCGCAAAACCAGGCCCGCAGCGACTTTGAGCCTCCGTATCGGCGCCCCCGTCACCACTTCATCAGGGTGCGTTGAAACTTTATGTTGCATGCCGCGCCGCCCAATCTTTTGCAAACTGCCAAGCTACGCGTCCCGATCGCGAGCCGCGCTCTAACGTCCACTGCAAGGCTTCGGTGCGTGCGCGTTCGATTTCGTCAGGAGGACATCCAAGCTGAGTCAGCCAATAGGAAACGATGTCCAGGTAATCGTCCTGCCGGAACGGGTAAAAAGATAACCAGAGCCCGAACCGCTCGGACAACGAAATCTTTTCTTCGACGGACTCTCCCGGATGTATTTCCCCGTCGCTATGAAGCTTTACCTCCAGATTCTCATGCATATACTCAGGCATGAGATGACGACGATTCGAGGTAGCATAAATCAAGACATTGTGTGTGGTGGCGGCAACTGAACCGTCCAGGACAGACTTGAGAGCCTTGTATCCGGCTTCTCCTTCCTCGAACGACAAGTCGTCGCAAAAAAGAATAAACCGCTCGGGCCGCTCGGCGATGAGCGCGACAATATCGGACAAATCAGCAAGATCTTCTTTGTCCACTTCGATCAATCGCAAGCCTTCTTCACCGTACTTCGTCAGCAAGGCCCTGACCAGCGAGCTCTTGCCGGTACCGCGAGCTCCGGTCATGAGCACATTGTTGGCGGGCCTGCCTTGCAGAAACTGCACCGTATTGCGTTCGATCACCTGTTTCTGCCGGTCGACATGTTGCAAGTCGTCGAGATGCATGCGCGCAATATGCGGCACTGCTTCCAGCCACCCACGTGCACCCCGTCGGCGCCAACGGAACGCATGAGCGCTCCAGTCGATGGGTGGCGGCGCAGGCGGCAACCAGGCTTCTAACTGAGCCAATACGCGGGCGGCTTGTTGTATCAAGCCGTCCAGATCGGATGATGAATGACTGCTACTCACGACTACAGTGCTTCCTTGGAATGTTTCACGGCTGAAATGCCAGACGCGGCTCGCGTCAACCTGCTGCGGCAGCAAAGCGCTGAATCTACAACTTTGGTAGCTCCCTGCTTAGGCTGCCGCTCTCCTCGACCAATCCTGCCAACTCCCAGGTTACGACCGGTAGTCGGCGTTGATGCTGACATACTCATGCGAGAGGTCGCAGGTATAGACCGTTTCCCGGGCACTACCGCGGCCCAGGGAGATACGAACCGTGATTTCTTCTTGCGCCATGACGCGCTGCCCGTCTTCTTCCTGGTAGGCAGGATTGCGCGCCCCATTGACGGCGACATGCACGTCATCGAGCCACAAGTTGACACGGTCCACGTCGAGATCGTTGATGCCTGCATAGCCGACCGCTGCGAGTATGCGTCCCAGGTTCGGGTCGCCTGCGTAGAAGGCCGTCTTTACGAATGGCGAATGCGCTACAGCGTATGCCACCATCAGAGCCTCTTCGGTGCTCCCAGCGTCCTCGACCCGGATGGTGACGAACTTCGTTGCGCCCTCGGCATCTCGCACGATTTTTTGAGCAAGCTCGGTTGCCACTTCAACCAAGGCACGACGTAAGGGCACAAATCCCGGATGCGTCGGCCCCGAGACCTGCAGTGCCCCTTTGCCGGTAGCGATCGTGATGAACGAGTCGTTTGTCGAGGTGTCGCCGTCAACTGTGATGCGATTGAACGAACGGTCGGCAATGTCACGCACCAACTGTTGCAACAAGGCCTGGTCGATGCCTGCGTCGGTGGCCACAAACCCCAGCATCGTTGCCATGTTGGGGCGAATCATTCCTGCCCCTTTGCTAATGCCGGTGATGGTGACCTCGGTATTGTCGATTTGCACGCGGCGCGACACCACCTTGGGCAAGGTGTCCGTGGTCATGATGCCGTAGGCGGCATTTTTCCAATTGTTCGGCTGCAGGTCCGCGACCGCGGCGGGTAGTTGGGCCACGATTTTGTCGACCGGCAAGGGCTCAAGAATGACACCCGTGGAAAACGGGAGCACTTGGTGCGACTGTATCCCCATCAGGCGGGCAAGCTCGGTGCACGTGGCCTGGGTAGCGGCCAAGCCCTCCGCACCCGTTCCTGCGTTGGCATTGCCCGTATTAATGACCAGCGCCCGTATCGTGTTGCCCTGACGCTGCAGATGGTCCTCACACACCAGCACCGGTGCCGCGCGAAAACGGTTGCGCGTAAATACACCGGCGACCGCACTGCCTGCGGCCAGTCGAAACACGGTGAGGTCGCGCCGGTTTGGGGCTCGAATGCCGGCACTGGTGACACCAATTTCCACACCCGCCACAGGGAAAATCTCGTCATCGGCAGGTATGTGTAGGTTAACAGCCATGATGATCCTTAATTGCTTATCTTGTGTTTCGTAAGAAAACCTTCGCTGTGCCGGCAACTATTCCTGCATCGCGAAATCATGCGGCTGCTCGGGACGCGCTGTGCAGGCAGCCCGAGGCCAACCTGCAGCCGCCACCTACTCAGCCCTTAGTCGCCTGCTGGAGCGCTTCCGAGACCACCTCGAGAGTTTGCTCAATAACCGTGTCATCGTGTGCGCTAGAAACGAACCCGGCTTCAAATGCCGACGGTGCAAAGTACACGCCGCGCTTGAGACAAGCGTGGAAGAATGTATTGAACGCTTCCGTATCGCCGTTGGCAACGTCAGCGAAGCGTGTGGGCGGCGACTCGCGGAAATAAATGCCGAACATCCCGCCGACCGAGTCTGCGGTAAATGCCACCCCTACCCGTTGCGCGCTCTCGCGCAAGCCCTCCACGAGCTTCGACGTCTGACGGGCAAGTTTCTCGTAAAAGTCGGGAGTGGAGAGCAGCTTCAGCGTAGTCAACCCTGCCGCCACGGCGACCGGATTACCCGATAGCGTACCCGCCTGATAGACTGGACCTAACGGTGCGACGTGCGCCATCACATCCGCCCGGCCACCAAACGCGCCGATCGGCATCCCGCCCCCGATGACTTTGGCCAGGGTGGTGAGATCGGGCGTAATACCGTACAGCCCTTGCGCCCCTTGCGGGCCCACCCGAAAACCCGTCATGACCTCGTCAAAGATCAACAACGCGCCATAACGCGTGCAGAGCTCGCGCAACCCCTGCAGAAAACCGTCGGCCGGTTTCACTAGATTCATGTTGCCCGGTACGGGTTCCACGATGACACATGCAATGTCTTCGCCCAGCTGCTCGAAGGCTGCCTCCACTCCCGCCAAATCGTTGAAATCCAGCACAATCGTGTGCTCAACAAACTCTTGCGGAACACCGGCAGAGGTAGGATTGCCAAAGGTCAGCAGACCGGATCCCGCCTTGACTAACAGGCTATCGGCATGGCCATGGTAGCAACCTTCGAATTTGATCAGCTTTTTTCTCCCGGTAAAGCCACGGGCGAGCCGAATCGCACTCATGGTGGCTTCTGTGCCAGAGCTGACCAGCCGAACTTGCTGCAATGACGGCAGCCTTTCAACCAGCATTTCCGCCAGGATGACCTCGTGTTCTGTGGGCGCACCGAACGAGAGACCACCGGCTGCGGCTTCCTGCACCGCCTGCACCACCTCCGGATGTGCATGCCCCAGAATGGCGGGGCCCCACGAACCGACGTAGTCGATATATCGGGTTCCCTCAACATCCCACACGTACGGCCCTTGAGCACGGCGAATAAAACGTGGGGTTCCGCCGACCGACCCGAAGGCCCGGACCGGAGAGTTGACCCCTCCGGGAATCGTTCGGCTCGCACGTTGGAATAGCTCATCATTGAGAGTCATGGAACACCTGCAAAAATAAATAAAAGGCAGAGGCCGCTTTCGCCTCTACCCCAAACGCCTGAATGTGAGACGGCGGGGCATGTCGTGTGCAATTAGGTTGTCACTGCCTTGAATGGCCCGCAGCCCGCCCAGACCGAATTGGTTATACCCGAACGACGACGGGGTGGGTACTCGCTGGCCTAACACGCATACATCTTTGAATGGACCGATTGCGCATACTGCCCGACCAACCCCTGGCGCCGCCACGCCCTGCCAGCGGAAGGACGTTCGTCATACCACTGTATACTTGCGGTTACCGAGGCGCCATCGCATCACAAATGGCGCGCGCCGCACGTTCGACATCGGGCTGTCCAAATAGGCCGTTGATAACCGCGAGCGCGTCAGCTCCCGCAGCAGCCACGGGGGCAGCGTTAGTGGGTTCGATACCCCCAATCGCAATGACCGATGAACGCGCTCCATCACTAGCATGAGCCTCGCACAAGCGACGCGCCCCACGAATGGTTTCAAGCGAGACCCGAACCGTCTCCGGCTTGGACGCCGACGGATACACAGCTCCCAATGCCACACTGTGGGCACCGGCATCGAGCGCCCGCCGCACGCGTTCTAGTTCGTTGTAGCACGAGACTCCTACAGTGAGGCCTTCACCGACAAGACGCGCAATGGTCACGTCGTCTGCGTCATCTCGACCAACATGCACGCCGTCGGCGCCCACGTCAAGCGCCAGCCGCCAGTCGTCGTTCACGACGAACAAAACACCGTGTTGGGTGCAGAGCTCTCTCAAGCGCCGCGCCTGAGCCTTAAGCTGAGCCGGGGAGGCCTGCTTATGACGCAGTTGCAATGCCTGCATCCCCCCGCGCACTGCCTGGACGACAGCCGTCTCCAACCGTTCGTGGTCGTCCCATTCCGGGGTTAAACCGTACAAGCCAACGACGCCCCGAACGCGTTGCGCGCGCAAACGACTCATATTGACCATGGATGTCCGTTCCGGGAAATTCACGGGGTGTCCTCGTTTTCATCAGGCCCAGCTTCGCCATTGGCAGCGTCGTGGGAATCCGCATCACTATCGCTGCCACGGGCCCAAAAGAGACGGTCCGGGACTTCCTGGCCCATGCCGGGCTGGTAAGCTGCCTCCAGAGAGCGTCGAGTAAATTGCTGGGCATCAATCACGGCCTCGCGCAGGCTGCGCCCATGGGCCAACAATGCGGCGATCGCCGCTGACATGGTGCTGTCGGCCCCCCGGTACCTACCCGGCAAGCGCCGCCACGTCCATGCCTCGGCCTCGGGTGCTTGCCCGGCCAGAACGTTAACCGGGCTACCACCGCCATGGGGCACGTCCGTCAGGAAGACGTGTTCGGCGCCTAAACTCAGCAGGGCCTGGACCGCGTTCTCGCTTTCGCCTTTCGGTAGCAATCCCTCGCTGTACCAGGCATCGAGACGGCGGTGATCAACGACCACCAGATGCGCCTGAGGGACAAGCAGCTCTAGTTGAGCCACTACCGTGTCATCGGTGCTTTCGTCGTCGTCTTCGTCACTGGCGTCCGCATCCAGCCCCAGATGCAAAACCAGGGGAACCTCAGGGTAATCGGCCACCACTTGAGCCACTGTGCTAGCCACCTCTGGCGAGTACAAGCCGCCGACCTTGAACGCGCGCACTGGCATGTCTTCAAGCAGACAGCGCGCCTGGTCTTCCACCCATTCAGAGGCGATACCCTGCACAGCTTCCAACCTTGCCGTATCCTGGACGAGCACAGCAGTGGCCACTGAAAGCACGTGACATCCCAGGCTGGAGCCTGTCAGTAGGTCAGCTTGAAAGCCACCAGCCCCGGTAGGATCTGACGGAGCAAAACTTAAAACGACGGGTAGGGATTTCGCAGGTGTCAACGGTAGGATTTAGTAAGATGTGGGTTAAACCTTGGCGCATGGCATGCGCTGGTGTGAAATCTGCGAATGTTTTCGCAGGACCGTAATGAGTAGTTTAATTCGTTAGCTGAGAAACCATGCGCACTTGGATGTGTCTAATTTGTGGCTGGACCTACGACGAGGAAGCCGGCTTACCCGAAGAAGGAATCCCCCCCGGCACCCGCTGGGAAGATGTTCCACCAAACTGGGTGTGCCCCGAGTGCGGCGCACGCAAAGAAGATTTCGAAATGGTGGAGATTTAACTTATCGATCTGGTTCACTACGCGGAGAGCAGTCATGACAAAAGTGGGCGACGACGACAGGCTCGACCTTTCGAATCAGTTCTTGATTGCAATGCCGAAGCTGGCTAACACCGGTTTTGAAGGCACGGTCATTTATGTCTGCGAGCACACGCCAGAAGGCGCGCTGGGCCTGGTAATCAACCGCCCCACTGACCTGACACTGGGCTCGCTGTTCGAGCGAATCGATCTCAAGCTCGAGATCGCCCTGATCAAGGACGCGCCGGTGTATTTCGGTGGGCCGGTACAAACCGACCGCGGTTTCGTGCTGCACGACACGACTGGCTCGTACAACTCTAGCATGCAGGTTGGCGGGCTCACCTTGACTACTTCCCGCGATGTTCTGCAGGCTGTCGCAGAAGGTACTGGCCCCAATAAAATGCTGGTCACCCTTGGTTATGCCGGCTGGGGCGCCGGTCAACTGGAAGCAGAGCTCGCCGAGAACGCGTGGTTAACTGTGAATGCGGATAGCAACGTCATCTTCGACGTGCCCGCTGCCGAGCGTTACCCGGCTGCCCTCAAATTGCTGGGTATCGACCCCATCATGCTGGCGGGCGACGTGGGGCATGCCTGACCCACCCGCTAGGAGCCAAGCCATCGAAACCCTCTTGGGTTTCGATTTTGGCACGCGACGGATCGTGGTCGCGCTGGGCAATACCCTAACACGCCGCGCGCGTCCGCTTGAAATCATTGCCTCCGAGCCAGTCAAGGCGCGGTTTGCCCGTATCGAGGCACTCATTGCCGAGTGGCAGCCTGATCGACTTGTCGTAGGCCTCGCACTCAATGTGGATGGCGATGAGCAACCTGCAACCGGCCGTTGCCGGCGGTTTGCCGCTCAACTCCACGGGCGCTTCAGACTGCCGGTCAGCCTGCAAGACGAACGCGGTTCCTCGCTGGAAGCGCAAGAACGACAAACGCGCCACGCTCCCGACGACGCGATGGCAGCAGCCGTGATTTTGCAGCGCTATCTGGATGCGTTATAAGTCGGTTGCAACACCATTGCCACCCTGCCTCTTCCATACCTCCCACATCGTATGACACCAATTCCTGACGCTGAAACGCTCTACGCTGAGCTGCGTAGTCTGGTGGCCGACGCCATCAACCAGCTTCCTAAAGGAAGCGTGCACCTGATCGGAATTCATTCGGGGGGCGCCTGGGTCGCCGAGCGGCTTCACCACGACCTCCAACTGAGCGGGCGTCCCGGTGCGCTCAACATCAGCTTTTACCGCGATGATTTCGACCGGATCGGTCTGCACCATCAAGTATTGCCTACTGACATCCCCTTCGACATCGAGGGGCGCCATCTGATTCTGGTCGATGACGTGCTTTACACCGGCCGTACCATTCGGGGGGCCATGAACGAAATTTTTGACTATGGGCGCCCCGCGTCCATTCAACTGGCCGTGCTCATCGATCGCGGCGGGCGACAATTGCCGGTCGCGGCTTCACTGTGCGCTGCCCGCGTTGAGGTGCCCGACAACATCACCATCAATTTAAGCCGCGACGGCGGACGCTTCGCCATTACCTTGGAGGAAATCGATGGTGCGTAACCCCCAACTTAATCGGCATGGCGAACTGACCCATTTGCTCACCCTCGATGGGTTACCACGCGACATCATTACGCATATCCTCGACACGGCTGAGACCTTCGTGCCGCTAACCGAACGGGAAGTGAAGAAGGTCCCTCTGCTGCGCGGGAAGAGTGTCTTCAACCTGTTTTTCGAAAACTCGACCCGCACCCGCACCACCTTCGAAATTGCTGCCAAACGGTTGAGCGCCGATGTCTATAACCTGAACATTAATGTTTCCTCGGCCAGTAAGGGTGAATCGCTGCTCGATACGATCCGTAACCTGTCGGCCATGCAAGCCGACCTGTTCGTGGTTCGGCACTCGGCAAGCGGTGCGCCGCATTTAATCGCGCGGCATGTTGCGCCCCACGTTCACGTGATCAACGCGGGCGACGGCTGGCATGCCCACCCCACCCAAGGCCTCCTCGACATGTACACCATCCGGCACTACAAGCGCGATTTCACCTCGCTTTGCGTTGCCGTGGTAGGAGATGTCATGCACTCACGGGTGGCGCGCTCCGACATTTTGGCCTTAACGACGCTCGGGGTACCGGAAGTTCGTGTGATCGGCCCAAAGACCCTCTTACCCGGCGGATTGGAGCACTTGGGCGTACGGGTATTTCACGACATGCGTGAAGGGCTCCGCGACGTGGATGTCATCATCATGCTGCGCCTACAAAACGAGCGTATGCGCGGTGCATTGCTACCATCCGCACAAGAGTACTTCAAGCACTACGGACTTACTCCGGAGAAGCTGGCCGTGGCCAAGCCCGATGCGATCGTGATGCACCCTGGTCCCATGAATCGCGGAGTTGAAATCGACTCGTCCGTTGCAGATGGCGAACAGGCGGTGATTCTGAATCAGGTTACGTTTGGAATCGCGGTGCGCATGGCGGTCATGAGCATCGTGGCAGGCACCAGTAATTCCTAGGAGCGACATGAAGCTGCACATAAAAGACGGCCGACTCATCAATCCCGCCAGCTCGGTCGACAAGCATCAGGACATCTACATCGCCGGGGGCCGTGTCGTCGCCATTGGAGCGCCGCCAGCTGACTTCACCCCGGATCGCATCGTGGACGCGGCCGGCCTTGCCGTTCTGCCCGGGCTGGTTGACCTTGCCGCGCGTTTGCGCGAACCTGGTTACGAATACCGGGCCACCCTCGAATCCGAGGTCCACGCAGCACTTGCCGGCGGCGTGACCAGCCTGGTCTTGCCCCCGGACACCGACCCCGTTCTCGATGAGCCAGGTCTCATCGAGATGCTTCGACATCGCGCCCGCCTACTTAATTTGGCTCGCGTTTACCCATTAGGCGCCCTGACCGTCGGGCTCAAGGGAGAGAAGCTCACCGAAATGGGGCAGCTGACCGATGCAGGCTGCGTCGCATTCTCGCAGGCCGACGTTCCCATCACCGATACTTCGGTACTCCTTCGAGCGATGCAATATGCCAGCACCTTCGGTCATACCGTGTGGCTGCGTCCACAAGATGCCTGGCTGGCGCGCGACGGGGTGGCAGCAAGCGGCCCCTATGCCGCCCGTCTTGGCCTTTCCGGCATTCCCGTGGAAGCGGAAACCATCGCGTTGCATACCATCTTCGCGTTGCAGCGGGCCACGGGTGCGCGGGTGCACTTGTGCCGACTCTCCAGCGCCGCCGGTATTGAGCTCGTGCGTAATGCGCGCGCGGAGGGCCTGGAGGTGACGTGCGACGTCTCTGCGCATCACCTCCACCTTATCGATCTGGATATTGCCCATTTCGATTCGCACTGTCGCTTGGTACCGCCGTTGCGTGGCCAACGAGATCGCGACGCTATTCGTGCTGGCCTTCTCGATGGCACCATCGATGCCGTTTGCTCAGATCACACCCCGGTTGACGACGATGGCAAGCTACTCCCGTTCAGCGAGGCCGAACCGGGCGCGACGGGGCTCGAGCTGTTGTTATCCCTCACCCTGAAATGGGCCCAAGAAAGCAGAACACCCATTGTTGACGCCATCGCGCGGATCACCAGTGAGCCGGCGCGCGTACTGGGTGATCGTGTCCTTGCTTCCTGTGGACGCATCGAAGTAGGCGGAGTGGCCGACCTTTGCTTGGTCGACCTCGACACCATGTGGACCGTCAGCGCCGAGACCTTGATCAGCCAAGGCAAGCACACCCCTTTCCTGGGTATCGAGCTTCCAGGACAGGTGCAGGCCACGATCGTGGGCGGTCAAGTCGCCTACGAGCGGCAGACAGACGCACCATAAGCGCGTCACTCTGCTACCGAAGCCTTCCCCGTCATCGAAAACTAACGGACGGGGAAGCGCGCCGAGCGAGCATAGGCGCATCATCCTAATTACTGGAGCGATCTAGCTCCATCAAATTGTCGTAGATCTGGATCAGCGCGTCCTTTAACCAGGCGACATCCTCATCACTGAACGTTTGAGTGCCAACCTTCTCAAAGTGCGCGGCGACAGGTTTATACCTTTCAAATAACTTCTCGCCTTCATCGGTAAGCCCGATGATGACCGTCCGACCGTTATGCTCGGGTCGGTCACGGGTCAACAAACCGCGCCGCTTCATTGTTGATACCAGACGCGACAATGTTGATAGTTCCACCGTGACCATACTGCTCAAATCGCCCAGGTTTTGAGGGCCCTCCTGCTTCAGCACTGCCATCACTCGATACATGGGAACGGTGAGCTGGTCTTCCGCCAAACGACGCGAAAATAGCTCGCCCATTAAAACCCCTACGCGGTTGAGCAAATATGGAAAAGACGTGGTGAATCGATAAGCCATTTCAGGCATTGCTTCCGTAATTCGTAACGTAGCAGACTGTCGAACAGTTTGCGGGCCAAGGACTGCTCAGCGTCAACATTTTCACATGAAACATTTGCATTGACAAACTTCACGCTTCCCCGGAAAATGCCGCCTATATAACTCCAACCTAAATCCAACCTAGCTTCGCGGGGAGACAATATGAAATGGCATAAAGCCTTTGCAACCGCTATTATGTTAGGGTTGAGCGCGATCAGCATGGCCGCTCCGGCGACTACGCTTAAAGTTTCTGCGCCTACCGATAACGATGCCATTCGCAAATGGATGGATACGTTCAAGACCGAGGTTGAAGCCGGCTCGCAAGGGAAAATCAACGTTGAAATCTACCCTTCGAACCAGTTGGGCCAAATTCCCGCCACGATTGAAGGTGTAATGTTTGGCACAATCGAGGTCACTGCCCCTGCTTCTGGATTCTTCGTTAAGCTCGACCCTCGCTTTGAGGTATTCGATGTTCCCGGGTTATTCAAAGATATCGACGAAGCCCAGCGTGTGTTATCGGATCCGGAAATTCTCGATCGCATTTCCGACTATGGTTCCAAGAGTGGAGTTACAACCATCGCTGCCTTTGTGCACGGTCCGCTAGGCCTCCTAACCATCGACGGGGTCCGCACAGTGGCCGATATCAAAGGTAAGAAAATTCGCGTCGCCGGGCCCACACCCCTACACGTCGAACCCTACAAACGTCTGGGTGCGGCCCCGGTTGTCATGCCATTGGGTGAAGTCTTGCCGGCCCTGCAAACCCGTACCATTGACGGATTGCTGGCTGGGCTTCCGGTTTACACAACAGGCAAATACTACGATGTCGCCAAGCCCATAACGATCCTGCCTGGTAGCTATC
>CAZMVM010000002.1:24772-33756 GCA_964569785.1 uncultured Pigmentiphaga sp.
AGCTATCTCGTTGTTACCGCAGTAGCAAGCAATGCGTTTCTCGATCGCATCGGCCCCGAACTCAAGCAAGTTGTACTTGAGGCAGCACGCAAGGCCCTGCCCGCAACAAATGAGTGGAACCGAGAAACGTTAAAAACCTTGTACGCAGAATGGGAAAAGAATGGCGGCGAGATCCTCACCTTTTCTGCGGACGACGAAGCGGCCTATCTTGAGGCCATCGAAGCGACAATGCCCACCGTCCATAAGGCTAACAAACAGCTCAAGGATGAAATCGAGGCGTTCCGCCAAGCCGCCGAGCGACTCTCCGCTCAATAACCCCGAACGCAACCGCCATGAGGCTTACGAGCGTGTCTCAAGCACGCTCGTTCCCGCTCGTGTGTACACGACTTCAAGACCATGGAATCCTTGCTTGCTCGCATTAGTGCAGTACTTCGGGCAACATTGGGCGCACTTCTTATCGCAGCCGTTCTGCTTAACTGCCTGAATATCTTTCTGCGCTATTTTTTCAATACGAGTTATCTGCCGGCCGACGAGCTTCAGGTATTTGCCATGGTTGCAATAACCTTTCTAGGTACGATCGCAATCAGCGCCGAAAACCAACACTTGCGCATGGATGTCGTAACCCACGCGGCAAGTGCGGGTATTAAGCGCTTGCTTGGCATTTTCGAAGCGCTCGTTACTGGGCTCGTTTCGGGCACCATGACCTGGTATTCGTTTTTATTCGTTCAGCGTATCGTTGCGATCGATCAGCGAAGCGGCATGGCAGATCTTCCAATGTGGTTACCACACGGCACGGTGACGATCTGCTTCGGCGCCCTTACCGTACTCGCTTGTATACGCTTGTTCAGTCTGATTCTAAATCGCAACGAGAAGAAATGAGCTGGACTTTAGGGGTTCTTCCTGTCCTTCTGCTATTCCTGGGGTTTCCAGTTTTTTTGGTTTTGCTCTCAGCTTCAGCAATAACATTGGCGCTTTATATGAATGTGCCAATGTTAGTGCTACAGCAAACCATTTTCGCCTCAGTGAACGTTTACGCTTTGCTGGCACTGCCGTTCTTCATATTCGCTGGCGAAATCATGGATCGCGGGCAGATTGCGGAACGTCTTATCGACTTGGTTCGCGCGTCTATCGGCCGCGTGCCGGGCAAGATACCCTTGACGGCGGTGGGTACCGGTGCACTCTTTGGTGCCATTAGCGGTGTGGGCGCGGCGAATGTCGCAACGGTAGGAAAGCTCATTCACCCTGCCATGAAAAGGCATTCTTACAGCGATTCGTTTTCGTCCGGATTGTTGGTTTCCGTCGGCGCTGTTGGCGTTATCTTGCCGCCATCCGTTCCTATGATTGTGTACGCGGCAGCAGCTGACGAGTCTCTTCCCAAACTCTACGCAGCCGGAATTGGGCCAGGGCTTCTAGTTGTTGCACTGCTGGCCGCTTATTGCATATGGATAGGTCGTCAACATCCAGATGATGAGGCAACACGATTCAATCTGTCGGTGTTTTTCAGAGCAATGCGCCGTGGCATTCTGGCGCTGGGCGTGCCGGTCGTGATATTGGGTGGAATTTACGGGGGGGTGTTTTCACCGACGGAGGCTGCAGCTGTCGCATGCCTTTACGCCGCGCTCGTCACCACTTTGGTCATGCGCGTACTGTCATTGAAAGAGCTGTTCGAAGCCGCAACCACCACCGCGCGCTTCTCAGCACAAGTTCTCATCATCGTGGCATGTGCCGGCATATTCTCGTGGATCGTAACAGTCAATCAGATTCCCGCTGCCATCGTCACTTGGATCAACGATCTCAATGTCGCCAGCTGGACATTACTGCTAGCGATCAACGTATTATTGCTGCTCATAGGGTGTGTGCTCGACCCGCTGTCGGCCATTCTGTTGCTGACCCCCCTTTTGGTGCCCATCATCACTGCCGTGGGAATCGACCCGATCCATTTCGGGATGATAGTAACCGTCAACCTGGCGATTGGCTTGTTTACTCCGCCATTCGGCATCAACATTTTCGTCATGCAATCGCTGTTCGGTGTTCCACTTACAACCGTTTACCGAGGAGTGGTTCCGTTCGTATTCATTTACCTGCTTGCGCTGACGTTAGTCACCTATATCCCTGCCATCTCCGAATTCGGTATCTGGTTACTCATGTAACGCTTGCATTTGCAACTATTGCATTTACAATAATCAGAGCGCTTTAGGAGAAGGCGTCATGAGCGAAAGGCTAACCAGCAACACCAAGGAAAGTACGGACTTCCGCGCCACGATGCGCAAGTTTCCTGCCACCGTCACGGTAGTAACGGGCCATAAAGACGGCGCCGACCATGGAATGACGGTCACTGCGGTTATACCCGTTTCCATGGATCCACCCTCCATCGCAGTATGTTTGAACCAACAAACTTTCCTGCACGAAATACTGATTTCAAGTGCGGAGTTTGTCGTGAATGTACTTTCGCACCAACAACAACACCTGTCTGATGCTTTTAGTGGCCAAATAGAACCGCGTGAGAGATTTCGATTAGCCACGTGGAACCGAGACGAAACCGGGGTACTCAAGCTGGTCGACGCTCACGCCAATATTGTGTGCCGACGTGTCGCTGCAGTTCCGTATGGCACGCACACTTTATTTATTGGTCGGGTACTGAGTTCGTCCCTGGGTCAATCCACCGACGCACTCCTCTACAAGAACGCAACCTATTGTCGCTCGAAGCCTGCAAGTTGACTTTAAACGGGGCCTATAACCCACGGCATATGGAGACAACCATGAACTCGTTCTCCCACCGAGTCGAATTTGATGACACGTCCGATGGCGCCACTTTGACACAGCGGATACAAGCTCTTCTTCCAAATTTTCGCGATCGGGCCCAATCTGTCGAACAGCGCCGCAGTGTCCCAAGCGAGCATATTGCCGCATTACGAGAGGCTGGATTCTTCGACATCGTAAAGCCTGCTGAGTTTGGAGGTAAGCCGAAGGCGTTTTCGGAACTCGTCGACGCGACCATTGAAGTCGCAGCTGCATGCCCCTCCACGGGTTGGGTAGCGGGTCTCCTGTCTGCACATCAATGGCTGCTTGCCATGTTTCCCGGAGAGGCTCAAGAGGATGTATGGGGGCATGATGCCGATGCATTGCTGTGCGGCTCTTACGCGCCAACAACCATGGCAGAGAAGGTCCCCGGTGGATACAAATTATCGGGCCGCTGGGCCTTTGCCAGTGGTTGCGATAACGCTCAGTGGTCATTATGTGCCGCGTTGCTGCCCGACCCCAATGGCGCCAAGCCGGTCCCTGCATTCCTTCTCGTTCCGGCAAAGGATTACGTTATTGAGGACACCTGGCACGTGATCGGCCTTGCCGGGACAGGTTCCAAGACCTTGGTTCTTAATGACGTCTTCGTGCCTGAACATCGCAAGCTCACGTTTCCCCAAGCGACTTCTGGCAAGACCCCCGGCTCACAGCTTTACGACCGCGGACTTTTTAAAATGCCCTTGTTGACCGGCATTGCGTTCTGCCTCGCCGGTACTGGCGTTGGCGCTGCTAAGGGCGCGTTGCAAGCTTACATCGACCTCGCGAAGGGACGAGTAACGCGTGGCGCTGTGGCGGGTGGCAATAGTCGGATGGCCGAGTTCGCCACCGTTCAGCTTCGCGTCGCTGAAGCCGCAGCGAGCGTGGACGCGGCTAGAGAGATTCTTATTCGCGATGTATCGCGCGCAGAACATATCGCACAAACACAACCTGAAGTGAGCATCGAAGACCGCCTGCAATGCCGCCGCAGTCAAGCCTTCGCTGTCACTCTCGCATTACGTGCAGTAGAAGCACTCAATGCCTCCACTGGCGGGCATGGCCTCGACCTTGGTCATCCCGTGCAACGTTACTGGCGAGATACCAACGCAGTAGCGCGTCACATTAGTATGAATTGGGACGCTGTCGGTACCATGGTCGGCCAACATATGCTGGGACTCGAACCGTTAGGACAATATTAATCCACGTGAACCACCCCGAAGGAGAACACATGCAAGGCAAAATTGCCCTGGAAGAGCACTTCGCTATCCCAGACACTCTCATGGATTCCGCCGGCTTCGTACCTGAAAGCTACTGGCCGGAGCTCAAAGATCGGTTATTGGATATTCACGGTAAACGCCTGCAATTGATGGATGAGCATGGTATTGAGGTGATGATTCTCTCCCTCAACGCTCCCGCTGTACAAGCCATTCCCAATCCTGAGAAGGCGGTCGAAATTGCTCAGCGCGCCAACGATTTCCTTGCCAACGAATGCGCCAAGCGCCCCGACCGATTCCGAGCCTTCGCCGCACTCCCGATGCAGGATCCGGAATCCGCCGCCCGAGAGCTCGAACGGTGTGTTCGCGACCTAGGTTTTGTGGGTGCCTTGGTGAACGGCTTTAGCGAGCGCAGTGACACCGATCAATTACTCTACTACGACCTGCCCGAATATCGCGATTTTTGGGCAACTTGCGCTAGTTTGGACGCCCCGTTCTATTTGCACCCGCGCAACCCTTTACCGCAGGACGCCCGAATTTATGAGGGCCACCCCTGGCTATTAGGGCCAACCTGGGCATTCGCTCAAGAAACGGCGGTGCACGCGCTGCGCCTTATGGGTTCCGGTCTGTTCGATCATTACCCTCAGCTAAAGATCATTCTGGGTCATATGGGGGAAGGACTTCCCTTCATGATGTGGCGCATTGACCACCGTAATGCCTGGGTTAAAGCACCGCCCAAGTATCCAGCGAAGCGCCGCTTTGTGGATTACTTCAACGAAAACTTCTATATCACCACTTCGGGCAACTTCAGAACTCAATCTTTGATTGATGCCATTCTGGAGTTGGGGGCAGATCGTATCTTGTTCTCCACCGATTGGCCCTTTGAGAACATCGACCATGCCGCAGACTGGTTCGACGCGGCAAGTATCTCCGAGGCTGACCGCCTGAAGATCGGCCGCACGAACGCACAGAAACTGTTTAAGTTGTGAACCACGTTCAAGCCACCCCAACCACCCTTACGTGAGCTCGCCTGGATCCAGTTCCTGTTGAGCCTGTGCACAACCGACGATTGCTCAAATTTAAATCATAAGGTTTAAGACCTTGATTACTCTACATCTTTTAAATTAACTCAACGGATGTCCCCAAGGTTGTGCACAGGTTCCGGGGATAACATGTTACCGATCCATGAGGACCTCATCCCCGTGGCGAGCCGAATCCCGCCCTCGGCCGACACTACCCCAAAAGGGCCGTACCAATGGGGTTCATTCCGTACACATTGAATTCCCGCGGGCGCGGTGACCCACCGAACTGAATCCAGACGCCACCCCGGTTGCTTGATAGGAATCCCGCTAACACACGCCTGGGTAACCCCGAGATATCCCGCGCGGACATGAAGGCGGCCTGCGCCGCCCCTACGCGCGGGTTACATTTGCAAGAACAGCAGGATCCACACGACCACCATGGCCACGAGGCCCACGACGCAGCCGCCGTAAAGCCCTGCGATGGGCCACCGCACGCTGAAGTCGAGATTGCGGGGATCCACGTGCTTGAGCATGCGGTTCGCGTTGCCCACCATGCCCTTTTTTACGTTGGGCAGCACCAGGCGGAAGAAATAATCCAGGTAGATAGCGGCTTGCAGCGAGAATGGGTACTGTTTGAATGTGCGCACCTCAAGCAGGGGGTGCTTGTAGGCGGCATTGATCTTACGCCAATGCACGAAGAACGCCACAATACCCGACACCACCACAGTGATGAACGATGCCACCAAAATGGCGAACGAAGCCGAGAAGAAGTAAAGGAGCACGGTACTTGTCCTTAGATTCGCGTTCCAGCGGAAACTCTGGCCAAGTCTGCTTCGACCATCATGGCGACCAGCTCCTCGAGCGAGGTACGCGCCTGCCAGCCTAACTTGCGATGCGCCTTGGCTGGCTTCCCCTGCAGGATATCGACCTCTGCGGGGCGATAATAGGCTGGGTCGACCACGACGTGTTCTTCATAATTCAATCCTACATGAGCAAATGCCAACTCACAAAAGCGGCGCACGCTGGTGGTACGACCGGTAGCAACCACGTAGTCGTCCGGCTCATCTTGTTGCAGCATCAGCCACATGGCTTCCACATAGTCGCCGGCAAAGCCCCAGTCGCGTTGCGCATCGAGATTACCCAGGCGTAGCTCTTTTTGCTGTCCAAGCTTAATACGCGCCACGCCGTCTGTAATTTTGCGCGTGACGAATTCGATGCCACGCAAGGGTGACTCGTGGTTAAACAAAATTCCGCTGGAGGCATGTAAACCGAAGCTTTCTCGGTAGTTCACCGTCATCCAATGCGCATACAGCTTCGCGACGCCGTAGGGGCTGCGCGGATAAAACGGGGTGCTCTCGTCCTGTTGTTCGGCCTGAATCAATCCGAACATTTCGCTGGTGGAGGCTTGATAAAAGCGCGCTTCAGGGCGAACCAGACGAATGGCTTCCAGCACGTGAGTAGCACCTAAGCCGGATACGGTTCCGGTTAAGACGGGCTGATCCCACGAGCTACCCACAAAGCTTTGTGCCCCTAGGTTATACACCTCGTCGGCTTTGCTTACTTCTACCGCTCGTACCACCGAAGCCAGATCTGCCAGATCGCCGTTGAGCATGCGTACGCTATCCAGCACATTCAGCTCACGCAATCGCCAAAGGCTGTCTGACGAGCGGCGGGGCTGAAAACCAAACACTTCATAGCCCTTGTCTAACAATAGTCGGGCAAGATAGGCGCCATCCTGGCCACTAATTCCAGTAATCAACGCTCGTTTCGTCATATCTTTGATTCCTTGTCTCGCCACCACGCGATCATGGCAGCGAGGGTGTCCTCAAATCGGCACTGGGGCTGCCAGCCCGTATGCCGGTTAAGCTTTGCGTAACTGCCCACCATCCGCGTCTGCTCATTGGGCCGCAAGAGGGCAGAGTCAACCTGTATGCGCGCGTTCACACCGGCCAGGGTCAGCATGGTATGGAGCACATCTCCGATGCGGCGCTCGACGCCCGAGCACACGTTGTAGACCGCGCCCGCGTGGCCATGAAAGAGCAACTCGAGGTAAGCATCGAGCACGTCGCGTACGTCGGAAAAGTCGCGCGTAACGTCCAGGTTTCCCGTCAAGAACTCGGTGTCGACCCGCCCTTCTTGTATTTGCGCGATGCGCTGCGCAAAGCGCGACAAGACGAAACGCGAGTCTTGCCCCGGCCCTGTATGGTTGAAGGGCCGCGCAATACACACGTCGAGACCGTGCGCATAATGCCACTGTTGACACAAAAGTTCAGCGGAGGCTTTGCTGGCGGCGTAAGGGTTCCTCGGTGCGGGAAGGCGATCTTCTTGGACAGGCAGCTCGGCCTCAGGCACGGCTCCATACACGTCAGCACTGCTGACGTAGAGCAGGCGTCCGTTGAAGTCGATCGCTTGCAACCCTTGCAACAGATTCAGGGTGCCGCCCAGATTGACGTCGAAGGTGGTCACAGGGTCGTCGAAGGATGCGGGCACAAAACTTTGTGCCGCCAGGTGCAGCACGCCGTCGGGTTTGGCTTGCGCTAACCAGGTGTGTACTTCGTTACGAAGACGAATATCGATACGCTGTGTAGGCACGATCAATTTGACTCGACCGGCCCAACGCGAAGTGGGTAACCACTGCTGTAGCGCTTGACCAACGAAGCCGCTGTGCCCGGTTATCAGCAGGCGTAGGGGAGTAGTCACCGGTAGATCAACATTATCAGCGTGCACGCGAAATGCGCACTTCTGCTCCGCGACGCTTCACCTCCAGGCCTTCGGAAGGCAGGATCTTCAGGCCTTCGAGCCCCTTGATGTAGCTGGAGCCCTGCATTTGCATGACCCGGATCTTATTGCGCATCACCGTGGGACTTATTGTCGGCATGCCAAATAGCCAGACCTCTTCCAACAAGCGCGCGGAGTTGAACTCACCGGTATGCATACCGCCGGTGCCAAGACACAGAATATGCCCCTCGCGTCCGAAGACGGGGACATGGCCATTGGGACAAGGGAATACCCACGCGGTGCCCCCTTCATAGCGCCAGCCTGTGGCCAGATCCCACCACGCTTCCCCCTTCGGAAAGTACACGGTTACTTCATCGCCCGATTGCAGCAACGGTGCTACCAGCAAGGCAGGGCCAAGCAGATATTGAAACTCGAAAGCGTGCGCGTCGGGATCATCGGGGAAGGCCATGGCCATGGAACGCTGCACCGGCAGCCCGTTGCGCGCGGCGTCTTCGACGGCTCCCAAAACGTAGGGAACGAGTCGATACCGCCATTGCACCCAGGTACGAATGCGCTGACGGGTTTCCTCGTCGAATGCACTGGGCAGCAATGCCGGTATGCCCTGAAAGCGGAAATGCGCACTAAACACACCCACCATGAGCCAACGCAGATAGAGCTCGGGTGTCATTTCGTCAAGGGAGAACTCCTGGGATCCCAGCTCGTGCGACTGTACGGGGACGCCGCTGGCGCCTACCGTTAGTGCTGCACGCAGCGAGGCCTGCAACCCTTCCCAGGTGTTGGGAACGCTAGGGCCGGACCGGAAAGGAATGCGCTGTGCGGCAGGATACATATCGCGATGCCACACCACGCCCTCTGCCGGTACCTTGTCCCAAGTTGCAGCTTCGAACAAGTTACGTGCGGTGAGAAGCGGGTACAGTTGACGCAGACGCGCCCCGGTCGCACCGTTGCGAGCAACGATGAAGTCGGGAATGTCGATCTGGGCATTGCATGCCACCGCGTCTATTCCCTCTTCGAACAGTTGGCGGTTGCGTTCGAACCAGAAGTTGTAGACGTCCTTGTGGGTGAGATCGAGCAACGCGAACGACTTCCCCCCGGTGATGTCGTTGCCGGGAAACATGTAGGCGTTGCCATCATCGTCGCTAAACACCCAGCCGCGATCTTCCAGGTCTTCGAGCGCCGGACTATCTTGCAGAACGCCCGGAAAGCCTGGCGCAATAAAGCGGACTTCGGCCTC
>CAZMVM010000002.1:33766-49770 GCA_964569785.1 uncultured Pigmentiphaga sp.
ATTAAACTCGGCCAACATGACCCGGCTGTCGGGAAAGCGTGCCGTGTCCCACTCGAAGGCCTGTCGCCCACGAATGTCCCAGGCAATGGGCGGCTCGAAGCTGACGCCTTCGACGCCAATGCCGTCGCTACGTAGGTTACGTACGAGCTCCAGCGCCTGCTGCGGCGTTGCAGCCTGCGGTTGGCGCACCCAAATACCCAGACCCCAGAGGGGCGGCTGGCCTGCCCGCCCCGTTACTTGGCTGTACTGATTAAGAATGTCGGCTGGTTCACCGAGATACAGGAAAAAATCGAGCGCGCGGGCCGTGACGTCGATGACATACCCGTCGAACTCTGTGTGGTTATCCAGATGATGACGCAAGCGACCAATGGTGTTTACGTGCACACCCCAACCCGCGGGGCTCCAGGCTAGCGGTGAAGCATGTACAGCGGGGTCATCGGAGACAATGACTTCACCGCGTCGGTCGAGCGATGCCAGGCTTTCTCCTAACCCATACACGCCTTCGTCGTCGCGTAAATTGAAATGCAACATCCAGTTCGGTGCGTCGGGATCCGGCTCTTCGTTATCGTCGGCCTCGACAAGCGTACGCGCAATGCCAGGAATGGTATCGGTCCCACCGGTGAGTATGACTTTCTCTTGCCGGTAAAGCGCGAATCTAAAGGGTGAATGGCGGATTTCCAGCACATCGTCGCCTTGGGCGATACGCCAACCACCCTCTATACTTGCGATGTTGCCTTCATTGATAGCCTCTTGACGGGCAATAAGATCGGCCAGTTCGGACACCCGGTCGGGGCGCAGCCCCCCAGGAGGCGTGACCGAAACACGAAAAACACCAGGCGCGTAGGTTTCGACCACCAGCGTCGATCCCTCGTCGGTGGTGAACTGAAAAGAGGTCGACGTAACATCACCCTGCGTCAGGGCGCCCAAATCCTGATAGCGGGGTCGCTGGAGTGTCGTCAAATCGCGCATTGCCGCCATTTTCCTGCAAAAGCGCTATTTTGACGGATTTAGCGCGTTTAATAAACCTGGCCTCATGACTGCCGACCAGAATTGGGTCATTTTTGGCCCCCGCACCCACCTGCCATTAACATTTATAAACCTCAACAGCAAGTGATGTTTTCCCTAGTGCGAAGACACGGCCTTTTTCATCGTTTGAGTCGGTGAGATTGCTTGTATGAGGTCGATTTCCAGGAGAGCGGGTTCTTCCAGTAGCTGTCCTGCGATGAGCTCGCCCGCCAACAAACTCCAGGTAAAGCCGCGCGAGGCAAACCCGGTGGCCAACCATAAACCCGGACAGTCCGGCACGGGTCCGACTACGGGCAAGCGCCCGGGCACCACGCAACGCCACCCTGTCCACCCCAGACAGCTCTCAGGTGTCAAATCAGGCGCAAGCTTCGGGAGCAATCTCTGTGCGCGCTTCAGGTTCGCCGCGTGCATGACGGTCGAAACGGGCAACGGACGACCTGGGAGACTATCGTGGTCATACGTACTGCCGGTCACACTCCAGCCCTCAACCGCTGGCAACACATAACCTTCCCCGGCCACGATACACGCGGGCGCGCCAAGCGGTAGTGCTCTGACCGGCATCAACGTGATCTGGCCTCCGACGGCTCGCAACACGGAGGACCAGGGCAGCTTATGGGCCAACGCACTGCGCTCCAGTAGGGGTGCCGACCCAACCCCCGCCGCGATCACCACGACGTCAAAGTCGCCCATCGTGCCTTCGGCCGTCTGTACGGCCCAGCGCGAACCCACTGACTGCACGCGCTCTACCGTTGCCTCGCAGCGTCGAATCGCGCGATGGCGCAATAGTGACTCACACCAGGCTGCGGGTCTGACCAAAGTGCCCTGCGGCAGGAATAGCCCGCCGCGGCTTACCGGCTGCCCGGCAAGCGTGGAGGCGGCCTCGGCATCGACAGGCTGCAGCCAAGCTTCGGGCATGCGCAATGCGGCGAATTCGTCGCGCCAGACGGTTTCAGCCATCGGATCAGTCATATGGGCCCGCCGTATCACTTGGATGGTTCCCGTTCGGGTCGCCGCCCCGGAAACGATATTGGCTGCTGCTGCATATTCAGACTGCTGCGAGCGCAATATGGCATGTGCCCGCAAGACGCCGGCCCGACTTAAGCGGGCTCGTACACTATCTGCGCGATCGACCTGCGGCGTCATCGCTGCGGCCATGTGCCCCGGTAGGTAGCCCACGTCCCCCCCATCTAAGGTACTTCCGTTGGGCGTCCGTCCAGGCGCGATGACGGTTACCTCCCAACCCCGTCTTCCCAGTGCCCAAGCGACTCCAGCGCCTGCTGGACCGTCACCCACGACCACGGCGCGGCCGTTCGGTGTCGACTCGCTCGCGGGCGCGGCAGCTGCCGCCCGCAAGCATGCCACCGTCATTTCGCGCTTTCCCGCGAAGCCAGGCTTTTTTTCTACATCGAAGCCCACGGCTGACAGCGTTCGTCGCACCGCACCCGTGGCCGCCCAAGTAGCCGCTGTAGCGCCCGGAGCTGCACAACGCGCTAACTGCTGCAAAATGGACAGGGACCACATCTCTGGGTTGAGCCGCGGGGCAAAGCCGTCGAGGAAAATCGCATCGGCTCGACATTCGAGCAAAGGCATGAGTCGCTCTGCCCGACCAAACGCCAAAGTCAACGTGACCGCACCGCCCTCGAATTCCAGGCGATGCAAACCCGGCATCAGCAAGGGCCATTGGTCGACCAACTGCTGGATTTGCGGGTCAAAGCTTGCAGGCAGTAACCGCCTTAACCACGCCGACAGCTGTTCGCCCGCAAAAGGATGCGCCTCGATCGAGACCATATGCAGCCGTTGACAGCGCTGCGGATCCTCCCGCCACGTGCGCCACAGGGCCAAGAAGTTGATGCCAAGGCCGAAGCCGGTTTCCAAGACGGTGAATGCGGATCGCCCCCGCCAACGTTCCGGCAAGCCATTTCCTTTAAGGAAAACGTACTCGCTTTGCGCCAGACCGCCCGCCAGTGAGTGGTACACGTCGCCGTAACGCGGACTGTAGGGAATATTTGCGGTTCCCGCTTCCACGTCGGCGGGAATCAAAGGCTCATACATACAAATAGACAAACTTCAAATCTAGACACTCTCAACAATTCCACACGGGTCAGGAGCGCACCCACACCCCTCATACGCAAAAAAACCACACTTCGACGCCGGCGTGCCAGGACTCAGCTACACTGAACTACCCGGCCATTCACTGTGTGCGCATCATGGCGAATACTCAGCACATTCCGGTCTCCTTGGCCGACGCGCTCGACGCCGCTGTCACTGCCGCTCACGCTGCCGCCAGTGTCATCCAGACATATGCGCGTAACCGTTCGCAATTAGTAGTCGACACCAAAACACGCAACGAGCTGGTGTCGCAGGCCGACCGCGAGGCCGAGCAGGCGATTATGCAGGTTTTAACCGAGCGCACACCAAGCTGCGGAATCGTGGCCGAAGAAGGCGGTGGTCAAGCCTCGGAAATTGTCAATTGGTATGTCGACCCGTTAGACGGCACGACCAACTTTGTTCATGCCATTCCTCATTACGCCGTCTCGATCGCCTTAGTTGCCCGGGCCGGGGCGCACCTGCCGCCCGAACCTCCGCTTCAGGCCGACGCGCCCATTGTCGGGGTCATCTACGATCCCAACCGCGAGGAGCTCTTCACCGCAGTCGCTGGCGGTGGAGCATGGCTTAACGGACACCGCATCCACGTCTCGCGCACCGCCACCCTCGACGAGTCGCTACTGGCCACCGGCTTCCCATTCCGCGACTTCTCGTTTGCCAACGAATACCTGCCCACCTTGCGTGCTGCAATGTATGCCACCCGCGGCGTGCGCCGCTTTGGCTCAGCGGCCCTCGATTTAGCCTGGGTCGCTTGCGGTCGATATGATGGCTATTGGGAAATGGGGCTGGCGCCCTGGGATGTTGCCGCCGGAACCATTATTGTTCGCGAGGCCAGCGGCACTGTGGTCGACCTGCGCGGTCAGCATGACTGGCCTATTGAGGGCAACATTATCGCGGGCAACCCCAAAATCGTGACTGCATTGAAAGCTCAGATTGAACCGCACCTGACGCCTACCGGCCCCCATGCCACCGGCGCCTCCCACCCCTCTCCAGAAAGCTGAACTGCAAAGAGGGCCACTCCCCGGTGCGGAACGCTTCGATCAGCGGCCTACATCCGCCGTCGAAGCCCGCCCCGGTTGCGCACGCCGATTGAGCCATGCTTGCGCCAGTCTCACCCAGTAGCTCGCGCCCAGAGGAATGATGTCGTCATTGAAGTCGTAGCTATCGTTGTGAAGCATGCACGGCCCGCCGCCATGGCCCGGCACGCGGTGCTCGCCCTCGCCGGCCCCTAACCACGCATAACAACCGGGTACCTCCTGCAGCATGTAGGCAAAATCCTCGGCGCCCATCGAAGGCACGATATCCGTTAGCACGCGATCGGATCCCACCAGCTCACGCATTACTTTCACAGCAAATTCAGTTTCCGCGGGGTGATTTATCGTGGGCGGATAATTGCGCACAAAATCGAGCTCTGCCTGCGTATCAAAGGCCGTTGCTGTGTGGGCAACCAGCTCCCGCATACGGCGTTCGATGAGATCCAGGGGAGCGGTATCAAAGGTACGTACGGTGCCGGACAATCGGGCCTCGGCAGGAATGATGTTGTCCGCGCTGCCGGCGTGGACCTGGGTAACACTCAGTACGGCGGTGTCGCCGGGTGATTTGTTACGGGTCACAATCGATTGCAGCCCTTGCACGATATGCACCGCGGTCATGATGGGGTCGGCGCCCAAATGCGGCATGGCCGCATGCGCGCCTTTTCCCTGCACCCGTATGTGAAATTCGTTACTTGACGCCATGATAGGCCCGGGAACGACGCCAAAGCAGCCGGCAGGCAAACCCGGCCAATTGTGCAGCCCAAACACGGCCTCCATGGGGAAGAGGCGGAACAGCCCATCCTCGATCATGCGGCGCGCCCCGCCCCCGCCTTCTTCGGCGGGTTGAAATATTGTGTAGACGGTCCCTGGAAAATCTCGCGCCTGGCTTAGATAACGCGCCGCTCCTAACAACATGGCTGTGTGTCCATCATGCCCGCAAGCATGCATGCGTCCGGGGTGTTTACTCGCATGCGGGAAGCGATTGGCTTCCTCTAACGGCAGCGCATCGATATCCGCGCGCAAGCCGACTGCCCCATCTCCTTCCCTTCCGCGGATAATGCCAACCACGCCAGTGCCCCCGAGGCCTTCATGGACTTCAATGCCCCATTCCCTTAACTTGCTGGCAATGAGTTCTGCGGTACGGTACTCCTCGTAGGCGAGCTCGGGATGAGCATGCAATGTGCGTCGCAGCTCGGTAAGTTCACCGTGCCACGCGATGATGGGCTCGACTAAACGCATAATAGACTCCGGACTCTAGAACTGACGCTGCTGCCACTGCAATCCCTAACCGCACGCCCAAGAGGGCACACCAGGGTGGGACCGAGTTGATTTACCTGGGGACGCGGCGCGAGCGTCCGCTTCGGCAAATGCAAGACCCGGTTTAAATGCGTGGCACGACAGTGCATGTTGGGATGCTTGATAGAAGGATATAAGCGCGGCAAAGGCTGACAGAGCCGACAGTGCTAATTGCATGGCGACGGTTTTGAGTGCCTTGATCGGCCGCGGCGCCAGCTATGACATTACACTCGTCTAGACCCCCTCGCCGTAGAATCTCGGGCAGGGCTTTCTCCGAAGTTGCCACATGCGTCGTCCCTGGTTAGAAAACTACCCACCCGGCGTGCCCGCTACACTTGGCAATGCTTGTCCGCCTACGCTCGCCCAACTGATCGAGCAGGCGCTTCAACAGTACGCCGAGCGCCCAGCCACCGTTTATATGGGGAAATCGTACACCTTTCGAGAGCTGGACGTGGCTTCGCGCAATGTTGCGGCTTGGTTGCGAAGCCAAGGCGTCAAGCCAGGCGCGCGCATTGCCCTCATGCTGCCCAATGTACCGCAATACCTCGTCTGCCTTATGGCCATTTTGCGGGCTGGCTATATCGTGGTCAACATTAACCCGCTTTACACCGCCCGTGAGCTCGCCGCGCAGCTGCTTGACAGCGGTGCAGAAGTCATTTTTATTCTCGAGAACTTTGCCGCCACGCTTCAGGCCGTACTACGCGACAGCCCCGTCCGCCACATCGTTATTACGCGGATGGGCGATATGTTGGGGACGTTCAAAGGGGCACTGGTAAACGGTGTGGTTCGCCATGTGAAAAAGCTCGTGCCTGCGTTTGATTTACCCCAGGCGATTCACTGGCATCAAGTCAGTGCCCGTGCGCATGCGCAAGACAAAAGCGCGCATGCTTTTGACGATGTCGGGCCAGACCCCAATAGCATCGCTTTTCTGCAATACACAGGCGGGACCACCGGCACGGCCAAAGGCGCCATGCTGAGTCATGGTAACGTTGCAGCCAACGTAGAGCAGGTTCGACTTTGGTTCGAGCCCCGACTGCACACTGAAACAGGCGAACAACGTACGATCGTCAGTGCGTTGCCGCTATACCATATCTTCGCGCTCACTTGCTGTCTGTATGGGGTCCGCACCGGGATGTGCAATTTTTTGATACCGAACCCCCGCGATTTGACGGCGCTCATACGCGCGCTCAAGCAGACCCCACCCGATATTTTTCCCGCGGTCAACACACTGTTCAACGCCCTGCTAAGTCACCCTGATTTCTCGACTCTTGATTTATCCCGCCTGAAAATTTCGCTGGGCGGCGGCATGGCTGTACAGGAAACCGTAGCCGCCCGATGGAAGCAACAAACGGGCAACCACATCCTGGAAGCCTATGGCTTGTCGGAGACTTCACCGGGGGCGATTATCAATCCGGTTAGCATCACTGACTATACCGGCGCGATTGGCCTGCCGATCCCCGCTACCGACGTCGTGATCCTTGATGATGCAGGCGATCCCGTTCCTTATGGTCAGCCTGGGGAAATCGCAGTCCGCGGCCCCCAGGTGATGGTCGGTTACTGGAATCGTCCCGATGAAACTGCAAACGTGATGACGGCCGACGGTTTTCTAAAAACCGGTGATATCGGCTTTATGAACGAGCAAGGATACGTTCACCTTATTGATCGCAAGAAAGATCTTATCCTGGTTTCGGGTTTCAACGTGTACCCGAATGAAGTCGAAGCGGTCGCTACGCAACACCCCGGGGTGTTTGAAGCGGCCGCAGTCGGTGTACCCGATCCTCACTCCGGCGAAGTCGTCAAACTCTTCGTTGTGCGCAAAAGTACCGACGTGAGCGCAGAAGACATCAAACGCTTTTGTCAGTTGCACCTAACGCGTTATAAGGCTCCGCGCTACGTCGAGTTTCGTGACGAGCTGCCGAAATCAAATGTTGGAAAAATTCTGCGGCGCTTACTTCGTGAAGACTCGGTTAGCCAACCATGAACGAGGTCACCCAGTAGCCGCCCACCAGCAACCAAACGAATAACAACGCCGCCAACACGAGAACGCGGGGGCCCGCTTGACGCATCTTGGACACCTTTGTTTCAACCCCTAGCGCAGCCATTGCCATGGTCAGCGCGAAGGTGTCGACGCGGTTAATGCCATCGATCCAGTTCGACGGAAGAACCTGTAGAGAGCTGATAATGATGCAAGCAAGAAAGCCCACCACGAACCACGGCACTGGCATCTGAAACGCCGGCCGCCCACTACCGCCACTCGAGGCCGACCGCGCCACCGCCGTGGCCGAGCGGGCCAACCAAATGCCCAAGATAAGCAGCAACGGCACGAGCATGGCCACGCGCGCCATCTTCACAATGGTGGCAGCATCGGTAACAGCCGGGTCGATCGCACTGGCCGCCGCCACGACTTGCGCAACTTCATGCACGCTGGCACCGATAAAAATGCCCAGGGCCGTACTATTCAACGGAATCCAGCCCGCGTGATACAGCACCGGGTACAGAAACATGGAGATCGTGCCAAACAGTACAACGGTGGCAATTGCAACTGCGCTTTTCTCTGGTTTTGAACGTAAGGTGGACTCGAAGGCAAGCACGGCCGCCGCGCCACAAATAGCACTACCCGATGCCGCAAGGAGTGCAGTTTCACGGTCGAGTCGAAGCAAGCGGCCCAGCAATACACCCAAGCCTAGCGTGCCAACGACCATGATCGCTGCTACTCCCAGCCCCACAGAACCAACCGAGAGCAATTCCTGGACGCTGATACGCAGTCCATACAGGGCCACCGCCACTCGCAGGAGACGTCGAGCCGCTAGGTTCACCCCGGCTGACCACTGCGCTGGCATTGCCCCCGGCATCAGGTTGCCGTAGAGCCCCCCCAGCACAATCGCGACGATAAGCGGGCTGATGCCAACCCCCGCAACCCACGGGATTCCGGCCACCTGATAGGCCAACACGGCCAGCAGGAAAACAAAAATTAGGCCGTCCAGCCACGCGCGCCGACCATTAAGCGGCGCCTCATTTGCATTTACTACTGCACTCATTACTGGCAAAAAACACGATTGCGGAAAGCCCCTCATGTTATTGCCAGTGGTTATATATTAATAGTCGTAATTTATGATGAAATACATAAGTCAGACTTATATTTAAAAAGCCAGTGTTGTTGCTTTGCGTTGGGTTTGCCCGTTTTTACAACCGAACACGCCCTGACTCCCCTTCGACATGACACCTGATCAACTCATAACCTTCGCCACCGTGGCCGAGCTTGGCAGTATCAGCCGCGCCGCGGAGGCACTCCATCTTTCACAGCCGGCAGTGTCAGGGCAACTACGATTGTTGCAAGAAAGCTTCACGCAACCGTTGTATCGACGCGAGGGCCGCGGAATCCGTTTAACCGCCGCCGGCGAGGAGCTGGCCGGGCTGGCTGTGCAATTACGGCAGACCTTCGAGCGGGCGCGTACGTTGCGCGAGGCCTTGGCCGGTTTACAAACGGGATCACTCGCCATTGGCGCGAGCACCACTCCTGCTAGCTATCTCCTGCCTTACCACATTGCCGACTTCCGCAGCGCTTTTCCCACAATACGCGTCAGCCTCGTCAGCGGGAATACGTCCGATATCATCAACCAGCTCTCACGCTTCGATCTGGCGTTCATCGAGGGCGCCATTCCCCCTGATTTACCGCCTCATATTGCAGTCTATGAGTGGCATCGGGATGAAGTCGTTGCGGTTCTGCGCCGCGACCATCCGCTGGCGTTGCGCTTTCACCAGTCTCCTCAGCCCCCCGCCGCTGAGCCTGCCGCGACAGGAGACGCGAGCATGCTCGCGCCCCCACTCCACCCACCGCTGGATTCTGTCTCGCCCCGGCCATCGACGCCGCCGAATCCGGAGCCCATTCTTCCCCCTGCATTGCTGCCTCGGCCTGCTCTCCCCGAGGTTAGCCTGGCCGACTTGGCGCAATGTCCCGTGGTGATGCGGGAAGCGGGATCGGGGGTGCGTAACCAGGTGACACAAGCATTCGAGACCGCCGGGCTCGAATTGCGCATCGCGCTGGAACTCGCAGGCGTCGAAGGGGTCTTGGAAGGAGCACGTGCTGGCCTGGGTGTCGCATTCGTGTCTGCGATGGCGATTCAACTCACCGATCCGAACCTGTGCGCCTTGTCGGTCAAGCCCCCCTACCGCCTGAATCGTCATATCTCGGTGCTAGTGCCGCACGCACAAGCGCTCAGTGCGGCGGCGAGCGCTTTCCTGCAACGCTGTCTGCCCCGGGCGACGGCGCAGTAACCCGGCAGAGAAAGCGTCCACCGCATACAATCTAATGCGCTGCAAAAAACCAGACACTCGTCTCCCAGAGGCGCGCCCCAACGCGGCTTGCGCCTAACCCAGTAACATGCAGCCAAAGTCGCCCTTTATCGGCGGTTGCACCCCTTCTTCATGGTTGTTTAGTGCAGATGAGTTCAGCCGAAGTCGTTACCAGAACAGGCAGACGCCTGGACCACGAGGACGCCCGGCAGGCGCTAGCGGGCGTTCAGGCGCTTTTGCAGCGTCAGCGCGTCGTTGAAGATCTCGTTCACCGCCAGGAAGAAGGGGACGAGCGTGCACCACTGGTTGAAGGCGTTCTACAGCGCAAGCATGAAGTCGAGCTGCAGGAGCTGCTAAGGGGGCTGCACCCTGCCGACATCGCGTTCATCCTCGAGTCGCTACCGCGCGATGAGCGTCAGCACGTCTGGCGTCTCGTACATTCTGAACACGACGGCGAAATTTTGCTGGAGGTCAGTGAAAGCGTGCGCACCTCGTTAATCGAGGTGATGGATCGCGACGCACTCATCGCTGCTGCCGAGACTCTGGACGCGGATGAGCTCGCCGACCTAGCCAACGATTTGCCGCCCGACGTCGTGGCAGCGGTCCACCAGAGCCTCACCGACACGGAAAAAGCGCGGCTTACTGCGGCGATGAGCTACCCCGACGATACCGTGGGCGCCATCATGGACTTCGACATGGTGCGAGTGCGCGACCATGTCACCGTAGAGGTCGTGTTGCGGTATCTGCGACGCTTGCCTGAGCTGCCCGACCACACCGACCAAATCTTCGTTGTTAACCGTCATGAGCGGCTACAGGGCACGATTTACGTCACGCGGTTGCTGATCTCCGAGCCTGACACCTTGGTGGCGGACATCATGGAGACTGATTTACTCACGCTCAGTCCACACGATGAAGCCGCCGATGCAGCCCGGGCGTTCGAACGCTACGACCTGGTGTCCGCACCCGTCGTGGATGAGCAAGGGCGTTTAATCGCCCGCGTGACCGTCAACGACGTCCTCGATGTGATTCGTGAAGCCTCCGAAGAACAGCACCTGTCGCAGGCAGGGTTGCAGGATGAGGACATTTTTGCGCCGGTCTCCCGTTCGGTGCGGAACCGCGCACCCTGGCTGCTGATCAACCTCTTCACTGCGGGCACGGCGTCGTTTATCGCGTCGCGTTTCGAAGAAACTGTCAGCCAGATCGTCATTCTGGCTTTTCTCATGTCGATTGTGGCGGGCATTGGAGGGAACTCGGGTAACCAGACCATGACCTTGGTCATACGCGCTCTAGCTACCACTCACATCAACCCCAACAACGTGTCGCGCCTGGTTCGCCACGAACTGGCGGTGACGCTGCTCGTAGGATTAGGGGGCAGCTTGATCGCCGCCGTTTTCGCCTATGCCATCTCCGGATCATTAGCTTTGGGCGCGGTCATGCTCTCCGCGATGACCATTAATATGTTGATCGGAGCACTTGTGGGGATGGGAGTGCCCTTGCTGCTCGCCCGATTCGGCAAGGACCCCGCAATCGGTTCGTCGGTTTTACTTACGTTTGCAACTGACTCGCTGGGTTTTTTCGTGTTTCTGGGCTTGGCCAGCCTATTCCTGCTATAGCGGCTCTTCCATTCCCTTCTTGCGACGTGAAGCGGTACTGAGCCACCCTACCCTTGCGTCACCGCCCTCGCTGCTTGGAGCGCGGCCATTGCAAAACACTGAACTTATGGCTGCACACAATCCCGATCACCCGCGGCGCCCTCACGCGGATCAAACCAGCAAAGCGCCTTTCGACCCACCGACGCTCGAAGCCGCGCACTTTGAACTGGTGAGTGCTCAACGCCGCCTGGAAGCGTCCCTCGATTACGCCAGTTTAATTCAGCAAGCCATCTTGCCCGACCAAAAACTACAGGAGTACTTCGGTGACGATCACTTTGTTTTGTGGCAACCACGCGATGTAGTGGGTGGTGATTTCTACACCTTCCATACGCATCATGAAAATTACCTGATAGGGGTCTTCGATTGCGCGGGGCACGGGGTTCCCGGAGCGCTGATGACCATGCTGGTTCGCGCTGCGCTGGATGCCTCATTACACACGATGGGACCTGAGGACCCGGCAGCGATACTGGCACGTGTGGATGCAGCCATCAAAGACATGCTGAAACATGCCCGTCGATCGCGCGCCCTTGCTACGAACACCGATGCAGCCCTGGTTTATGTCGATAGGGCTGCCGGAACACTACACTACAGCGGCGCACGCATCGACCTTTTCCTAAGTGACGGGAGGGAAGTTTCCGAGTATCGTGGCAATCGCCGGTCGCTTGGGGAACAACGTGCGCAACCCTTCGAAAACACGACGGTGCCGCTTACACCGGGACTCACCGTTTATCTGTGCTCAGACGGTGTGCTGGATCAGGCAAACGGGCAAGGACATGCCTTTGGCGTGGAACGCTTCCGGGAGTTACTGGTCAGTTACAAGCGATGCCCGTTACCCGAACAAGCAGCAGGCTTTAGCGCCCTTCTGACGCAGTTCCGGCAAGGGAGCCCTCAACGCGACGACATGACCTTACTTTCCTTTCGAACTCAACCAGGAGTCAGGCGTGACCGCAGTTGAATGTGCTCACCGAGCACTATCGCCGAAAGAGAACCGTACGCTGAGCTTCAGCGGCCCTCTGTCGCAGCACGCCATCGCGCAGTTCGGCGCCAATCTGCGGCGCTATCTCGACGAACACCATGTACCACGGCCCCTTGCCATGGACGTGTTCTCCGTCTTCGTAGAAGTTAGCCAGAACATGCAGCGGTATGCGGTCGAGCACGATTACGACGACGCTGCGGCTGCCGTCATACTCACGGTCGCCCCTTCCCCTGACGAGGGACACTACATGCTCACCGCGAGCAACCTGGTCGAGCACCGCGACGGTCAAGTCTTGTTGCAAACCATCGCACAGCTCGGTCAACTCGACCCCTCGCAACTACGCGACCTCTATCGACAACGCTTACACGGGCCGCGCAACCCGCAACGCCCTAATTCGGCGGGTTTGGGGTTGCTTGAAATCACCCGGCGGGCAAGCCAGCCTCCTCAGGCAACGCTGATTCCGCGGCAAGGCGATAAGGCCTTCTTCCAACTCAGCATCGCCATTTAAAGCAAGGCGTCATGAACGATTTACAGATAGCGGGCAGCCAAACCACGCCCACGATTACCTCCGACAGCCAGAAAGGGCTGCTTTGCATGCGCGGCGAGTCGTACCCCGAGAACGCCTTTGCCCTCTATAGCCCGGTCTTTCATTGGCTCGAGCAGTATTTTAGTACTCCCGAACAAGCTCTGCGGCTTGAGCTCGAACTGGTTTACCTCAACACCAGCAGCATCAAGGCACTCATGGATATCTTCGACATGCTGGAAGCTGCGTATAACGATGGGCACGACATCTCGGTGGTTTGGTATTACGACGCTAACAATGACCGTGTAGGCGAGCTGGCAACAGAGTTCCGCGAAGATTTCAGCTTCGCGTTCGACATTGTCTCTCGATAAGAACCGACACAAGCTGAACCGTTAAAGAGGCACATGGCCGCGAGGCGCCCCGCTTTGGGCGGGTTCTCTGTGAATGTAGTTCGCCCACTTGGGGCTATATCTCGCCGCAGCCACTTCGCCATAAGTGCCCTTCAGGATACGATAAGTACTGCCTCGTCGAAGAGCAGGCGCCCACGATACTGTGGGGATAACACCTTCAATCACGCGGAGGCGTGAACAATCCAGGCTACTGAAGGATAAGTATGAAAAAAACGAAGCTTTCTCTTGCGGCAACCTCGTTGGTGGCCGCACTCGCCACACCCTTACCAGCCTCGGCTAATGACTTGCTCGTTCAGCCAGGGCTCTGGGAGTTTACGACCGACATGTCAATGTCGGGCATGCCCAATCTGAATGAAATGATGGCTCAGATGCAGGAGCATATGAAAAACTTGCCGCCTGAAGCGCGCGATATGCTGAACCAACAATTGGCCCAACAAGGCATGGCCTTTGGCGCCAACAACGCGCTGCAACAATGCATCACTCCTGAAGAGGCATCTCAGTCCAGCATCTTCGCTGGTCCGCAGGAAGGGGATTGCACCTACAACAATGTAAAAATCAGCAAAACCCGCATTACGGCCGACATTCGCTGCGAAGACCCGGAGTTCACCGGGTCGTTCGAAACCATCATCCATAGCGCTTCTCACTTCACCAGCAACGTTGAAGGGGTCAGTGAAGACGGACCATTCACCGTGAAGACGACCGCGAAACGTATCAGCGATGATTGCGGCGCCTTAGGCAAAACAAAATGAGCGCCGGCCCCGTGCCGTGTAAGCGCGGGGCGGCGCCCATCTGTTAACTGCCTGGTAGCGTGAGGACTGGCTAAACGAGAGATCCGTGACAGTGCTTGTACTTCTTGCCGCTACCGCAGGGGCAAGGTGCGTTACGTCCCACCTTGGGCACCGAGCTAGCCAATACAGCCGCTACGGCCCGACGCGCTGCCGCTTCCTGCGCCGCGGTAGCCGCGGCGTTGGCGGCAGCAGCGGCTTCGTTGGCAGCTGCCCCGTTGCCGGACATTCCTGCTGCAGCCGCGTGTTCGTATTGCACGTTTTGCACCGCGTGCTCACTGGCCGCTTCGGCCGCACGAGCCTCCTCGGCGGTTTGAATCCGTACGGTAAGGTAGACCTTGACGGTTTCCCGGCGGATGCGGTCGAGCATGTCTGAAAACAGCTCGAAGGCCTCGCGTTTGTATTCCTGTTTTGGATTCTTCTGCGCGTATCCACGCAAATGAATTCCCTGTCGCAGGTGATCGAGCGCAGCCAAGTGCTCGCGCCACTGCAGATCAATAGACTGCAGCATGATGGAGCGCTCGAATTGGGCCCAGGTTTCCTCTCCTACGCGCGCGATCTTGCCTTCATACACCTCGTTTGCCGCAGCGATAACGCGGGCAAGCAGCTCGTCGTCTGTGAGGTTGGGCTCGCTCTCCAGCATGTCGGACAAGGGCACCTGCACCTGCCACTCTTTTTCGAGCGTCGTTTGCAGCGCAGGCACATTCCATTGTTCTTCGAGCGATTCGGCAGGTACGTACTCGCGCACGATCTCCGTCATGGTTGCTCCGAGAAGGCCGCGCACCATTTCCTTGATCGACGACGACTCGAGGACCTCGTTCCGCTGCGCGTACAACACTTTACGCTGATCGTTCGCCACGTCGTCGTACTCAAGCAGCTGCTTACGGATATCGAAGTTACGTGCTTCGACCTTGCGCTGCGCCGACTCAATGGAGCGACTGACCATTGCCGCTTCGATCGGTTCGCCTTCGGGCAATTTGAGGCGTTCCATAATAGCACGGACGCGGTCGCCGGCGAAGATGCGCATGAGCGGATCTTCGAGCGACAAGTAAAAGCGTGACGAACCCGGGTCGCCCTGCCGGCCTGCGCGTCCGCGCAACTGATTGTCGATGCGCCGCGACTCGTGCCGTTCAGTACCGATAATGCGTAAGCCGCCGGCCGCCTTCACCTGCTCGTTCAGGGGCAACCACTCTTGCCGCACTTGCTCGATGCGGGCCTGGCGCTGCTCTTCACCCAGGGCATCATCCGCACGCAACAAGTCGATCTGCTTTTCTACGTTGCCCCCCAGGACGATGTCGGTTCCACGACCGGCCATATTGGTGGCAATGGTAATGCGCCCCGGCTTTCCTGCCTCGGCAATAATCTCGGCTTCACGTGCGTGATGCTTGGCGTTCAGCACCTCGTGCGGCAAGCCCTCGCGTCGGAGCAGATCGGAAAGCAGCTCGGAGTTCTCAATACTGGTAGTGCCGACCAGCACGGGCTGGCCGCGCTCATGACAATCACGGATATCGGCCAGAATCGCGTCGTATTTTTCTTTCGCGGTCTTGAAGATTTGGTCGTTCTGGTCGATACGGATCATGGGACGGTTGGTGGGAATAATAACCGTCTCGAGCCCGTAGATTTCCTGGAACTCGTAAGCCTCGGTATCGGCCGTACCTGTCATACCCGCCAGCTTCTCGTACATTCGGAAGTAGTTCTGGAAGGTAATTGACGCGAGCGTCTGGTTCTCGGCCTGAATTTGAACCTTTTCCTTGGCTTCCACTGCTTGATGCAATCCTTCCGACCAGCGGCGACCCACCATGAGACGGCCGGTGAATTCATCGACAATAATGACCTCGCCGTTTTGAACGACGTAGTGCTGGTCGCGATGGAACAATGTATGCGCACGCAACGCCGCCATCAA
>CAZMVM010000003.1:0-5721 GCA_964569785.1 uncultured Pigmentiphaga sp.
ACGACCGCAGCAAGTGGCCACAAATGAAGCGCCGATTGGAAGAGTTGTTCGCAACGCGCACCCAACAGGAATGGATCAACCTGTTCGTAGGGAAGGACGTATGCGTAACTCCGGTGTTATCCATGAGCGAAGCGAGGAATCACGACCACTTTGTCCAGCGCAGAACTTTCGTTGAGTCTCACGGGCACGTGCAACCGGCACCGGCGCCGCGTTTTAGTAGGACACCCTCCAGTCTCTCCGAGCCTCCACCGCTATTGGGCGAGCATAGCGTGAACGCCTTGAATGAGTGGGGGTTTTCAGAGGAAGAAGTTCAACGTTTGGTGACGAGCGGGATAGTGCATCTCGGCAAGGAAAATAGCGATGAATGAATTAGAGTTGGCCAGCTCAGAATCACACGGCGCCTTTCAGCGTCCCGACGATATTGTTGCGTTCACTGAAATGGCGAGACGCATCGTAAGAGAGCAATTGCTGCCTCTGGAGCAAGCCTTTCTTGCGCATCCTGATCACGCCATCGGGTTTATCGCCAAGGCGAGTCTGGAAGAAACACTCGGAAGTGAGGTTGCTGACAAGCTAGACCGAATTTCACGGGAGACCGGTCTATGGTATTTGATGGTGCCAGAGGAGTTTGGCGGTAGCGGCTTGAGTATGTTAGCCCAACTCGCGATCATGGAAGAGTTCATGTACACCGCGGTACCCTTCCCGTTTGCAAATGTCACTAACATTCTCTACGAGTGCAAAGGGGATCAAATCGACCGCTACCTCAAGCCGGTGATCGAAGGAAAGAAGCTCGCTGCCTTTGCACAAACCGAGCCCGATGCAGGTTCCGATCCGGGTGGAATGATGAAGACGACGGCGGTCAAGCGGGGTAACACCTGGGTAATCAACGGAACCAAAATGTGGATTTCGGGCGCAGCGCAAGCCGATTTTCTAATGGTGCAGGCGGTTACCGATCCGGAGAAACGGCAGCGGGGCGGAATCACGATGTTCTTGGTAGACCGTGATAATCCCGGAGTGAAGGTAGTCGAGCCAGGCTTATCGACCTGGCTGAGCAACAGACCCATGCAGTATGTGGTGCATTTTGATCAGTGTGAGGTCGATGAGGCCAATGTTCTAGGGGACGTGGGCAACGGATTTCGTTTGGGCCAACGCTGGCTCACCATACACGATCGTTTGATGAGGGGCCCATTTGCCCTCGGCAAGATGCAGCGCGCTTTGGACCTTTCGATCGAGTGGGCTAAGCAGCGGGTCACCTTTGGCAAACCGCTTTCGGAAAGACAAGCCATACAATGGAAACTCGTCGACATGTACGTCGATATCATGGCTCTCAGAGCACTCACCTATCAAATTGGTGCCAGAGCGGACAATAACGAGGATGTGCGGGCGGAAGCAGCTTTAGTGAAAATGTGCTCGACCGAATGGGGTGCGCGTTGTCTTGACGCCGCGATTCAGGTTCATGGTGCGATGGGGGAATCACTGGAGCTGCCTCTGACATTGTTTTATCGCTACCTGCGCCATGGACAAATCGGAGGCGGTGCGAATGAAATACAGAGAATACTCATTGCGCGCAAGCTCCTTGGAAAGGCCTAAAACTGATACTCTGAGAGGTAGGTATGAAATCGATTTACTTGGTTCTTGACATGCAGAACGATCTGGTTCACCCCGATGGTCCGAATGGGAAAAGCCCGCTCGGAACACAGGTGAGGGAACGCCAGGTTGTCAAACGCACGGCAGAAAGCATTGCCAAGTTCCGGGCGAGGGGCATCCCCATCGGATTTGTGCGCGTTGGGTTTTCTCCTGACTACCGTGAATGCCCTGCCAACTCGCCGTTGTTCTCCGCCGCACGCTCGGCGAACCTATTTCAATTGGGCAGCTGGGGCACCGAGATTCATCCGGATCTCGATGTCCGGGAGCAGGACATTCAGGTCGTCAAGCACCGAGTCAGTCCTTTTTACTCCACGACGCTCATGGCTCAACTCAGGGCGATGGGTATTGAGCGCATCTTTTGCTCGGGAGTGTCGACGCATGCGGTGGTGCAGGCGACCGTTCGAGAAGGACACGACAGGGACTTTGTAATGGTTGTCTTGGAAGACTGCTGTGCAGCGCCGTCCGCAGAGGATCACGCGAGCTCCATCGCTGTGCTAGGCAGGTTTGGAACCGTGGCAGGTACCAACGATATAGACGGGCTAATGGTTAGCAAAAGGAGTACGTGATGCGACGGTCGTCACACACTGCCCGTGAACTTTATGAGGAGTTGCGCGCTAGTCCCAGGCGCAAGCCCCTTGGTTTTGGAAGTAAGGTCGCAGTTGTGAATGTCGATTTGCAACTCGCGTATTCGCAACCCGAGGTGTACAAAACTGCGTACTCCGGCCATCCGCGGCGCTTTGAGTATATCAACGAGATTGCGGCGCTTGTTCGGCAGAAGGGCTGGCCGGTCATATGGACGTATGTCGCGTACAACCGTGACGGCAGTGATTGTGGCGTGTGGGGTTGGCGTTCAAACACCGAAGACAGCCTTCAGAATATTAAAATCGGCTCGGATAGGGCACGCTTGGATCCACGGCTTAAGGTAGATTCCGATCATGACCAGGTCTGGATAAAAAAGATGGCATCTGCGTTTCATGGGACGCCTTTGCTTTCGTATCTATGTTCGCAGCGGGCCGATACTGTTATCGTAACGGGCGGATCCACGTCTGGGTGTGTACGCGCCACCGTAGTTGACGCTATATCGTTCGGTTTCATTCCGTTGGTTCCTGAAGAGTGCGTGGCGGATGTTCATGAGTCCCCGCATTATGCAAGTTTGTACGATATGCAATTGAAGTATGCTGACGTTCTTTCAACCGAGGTGGTATTGGAGTGGTTAAGGAGCCAGCATATCGGCGGGTAGATCTGGCGCTGCTTCGACCCGGCCGCGGTGTGCTCAGATGACCATCCCAGGTTTTGCCCACCGTGAAGTCGGGCGCCGCGTGAGGTTCCATCGAGGGCTTGCGGTCAGGGCCCACAATTGCGTTCATGATGAGTGCGCAGTCGTAAATACTTTGCGTAAGAGGGCCGACCCGATCTAAACTCAACGCCAATACCATGGTGCCTGCGCGGCTCTCTGAAATTCGCCGATGGACTTTCTACAGATTCTGACGCTGCTGAGTCAGGGCGTTGGGTACACCGTTATTGTCACGTTAGCATGCAGTGCCACTGGGGTGGTGGTTGGGCTGGGCATTGCCATGCTGCACCGGTTGGGTATCCGTACGCTGAACCGCGCTTTGGCCGTTCTGGTGTATTTGCTTAGAGCGCTGCCAGTGCTCGTGCTGCTGTTCATAGTATTCTTTGGCTTGCCCAATCTCGGCGTGCGCGTTCCGCCGTTGGTGTCGATGATGCTCAGCCTGGGCGTTATTGCCGGTGCCTACCTGTCGGAAGTGTTCCGGGGCGCACTCGATTCTATCGATCAAACCGAAGTTCTGGCAGCAGAAGCCATGGGCATGAGCCGCTGGCAAACCTTGCTGTATATCGAAGTGCCGCAAATGCTCCGGTTTTCGGTTCCCGGCATGATTAACGAATTCACGACGGTCCTGAAATACTCGCCCTTCGCGTACACGGTCGGCATTCCCGACGTGATGAAGCAGGCGATGGCTCTGTCGGCAGCAACGCTGCGGGGCGTAGAAATCTACCTGGCCGTGGGGTTGTTGTATTTCGCAACCTACAAAATCCTTGTCACGCTGATCTGGGCCTGGGAAAAGCGCTATCGCATCCCTGGGCTCACCGACCACTGAAGGCATGCCCATGCTGTTAACCGTCCGTGACTTGGTGATGGCCTACGAGGGCCACCGGGTTCTCAATGGGGTCAGTTTCGATCTTGCCGAAGGTGAGCTCAAAATCGTGATGGGGCAGTCAGGCTGTGGCAAGTCGACACTGCTGCGCTGTCTGACGCGGTTAGAAACCCCGACATCCGGACAAATCATTTTTCAGGGCGAAGATATCCTGGAGCCTCACGTTGATGTGCGGGCGGTGCGGCAGCGCATTGGTTTCGTGTTCCAGAATTTTGCGCTCTATCGACACCTGACGGCACTGCAAAACGTCACATTGGGCTTGCGCCGGTTGCGGCGTATGCCACTTGCTCAAGCCAACGAGCGGGCCCGGCATGAGTTAAACCGCATGAACATGTTGGAACATCAAAATAAGTACCCGGGGCAGCTATCAGGTGGCCAGAAACAACGCGTCGCGATTGCGCGCGCGTTGGCGATGGACCCTGCCGTACTGTACTTCGACGAGCCCACTTCGGCTCTCGACCCGCTCATGGCGCGTGAGGTGGTCAATATTCTGCGTCAATTGCAGCGCGATAAGGTGTCGATTCTCTGTGTAACCCACGATCTGTACCTGGCTCGCGCTGCAGGAGCGCCGGTGCTCTTCATGGATCAAGGCGTGATCCACACCGAAGATGACCCCGAGCGCTTGTTTTCCGATCACGTAGACCCCCGGATCCGAGCGTTCTTTCAGCAAGAACAACAACGCCACGAGCTGGTCGCCAAATGAGTGGGCTGCAAATCTTTTTGAATCAAGTGATGGCCTACTGGCCGCAAGTATTGGCGGGACTGGGCAATACGCTGTTGCTTGCGGCCATTGCGACCGTGAGCGGATTAATAGGCGGCATTGGAGTTTTTTATCTCACGCTAAGTCGAAGTCGCTTGTGCAGGAATATCACCGAGGCCTACATATCCTTTTTTATAGGCACGCCTTTAATTGTACTGTTGTTTCTGATGTATTACGGCCTCCCGCAATGGGGGGTTCATATGTCACCGCTTACGGTGGCCGTTATCGGATTCGCCCTGAACGTATCAGCCTATAACGCGCGGTATCTGACATCCGCTTATCGAAGCCTGGACCCAGACGAGCTACTGGCAGCGCGGGCTCAGGGATTTAGTGATGGCCAGGTATTCAGATTGATAATCTTGCCACAAGTATTGAGGCTCTCGATTCCCGCGTTATCAAACCAGGCGATCCTCAACGTCAAAGATAGTTCAGTTGCGTTTCTAATTCAGTACACCGAGTTCTTCGCACAAATGCAAGACTTGGCCGTGCGCAGCTTTCGCTTCTTTGAGGCGTATTTTGTCGCGGGTGTGGTGTATGTGCTGCTAGTGTCCGTGGTGGTGTTAGCAGCACGGTGGTTAGAACGCCGCTATGTATTGCCGGGGGTGCAACGGACGAGCGCATTGGCAATCGCGCCCAAGCTGGAGCAAGGTTAGGCCGGCCCTATCTTGCGGAGCATGTCACCCTAAATGCGACAAAGCTTGGCAGAGAGAACAGGGTGGATGGCGGAAGAATTGATTGATTGCTTCGAGCCCGAGCTAATTTATAGTTCATTTTAATGTATCGCCCGGGTGGGGGATGTTGCTGTGATGGAATGGATGGTAAGCGGACTTCAGACTATGGTCTCATGGGCGTTCATCGAATCTCTGGCGCAGACGGTGAGTGGGTTTTCCACCTTTTTCATTGCCATACTTACGCTGTTTCTACTGTACGAGAACCGCAAGCTTCGGAAGGCCGGTTCGCGCCCGTGGGTTGTAGCCTACATTGAACCTCACCCCGATGGCACGGGAGCCTTGAATATCTGCATCGCCAACATAGGCACTGGGCCTGCGCGGGACGTGAGTTTTTCGATCGACGGAGATGCACAAGAGTTTGAAAGGTACAAACTGATTTTGAACGTTGCAACGACGCGTCCGCCTATCC
>CAZMVM010000003.1:5731-18930 GCA_964569785.1 uncultured Pigmentiphaga sp.
ATCCCGCTCTTGCCGCAAGGAGAAAAAATATCCTTTCTATTTGCCATTGGTTATAACCTCTTCAAACGTCAAGAACCTGGAGGAATCACAATCGACCAGACATTGGCACCGTTTAACATACGAACCCAGTGGCGCGCTCTGAACAGAAGAGAGGAATATTCTGACAGTTTTTCAATGGATGTCAGGGCATTTGATAACTTGCCGGGCATTGTCAGTAAGCCGTATCTTCTCCAAATTGTGGAATCAATCGATAAGATCGGAGAAGAAATTAAGTCGCTTAAAAGCCCATAGTCCAGTCGAGCAATGCGGACATATAGGCCCACTACGCGCAGCATCTTTTCCTGTAAACGTTGCTGTAAGCGGAACCCTGCCGCGCCCACGGTGGTTTGGCACGAGCAGGGTCTTCGAGAAAAAAGAACGCAGCGTTACTCGCGCTCGGAGAACTTCGAGGCGACTTGGCGTAAGCAGTCGAGCGCCGCATCCACGGTTGGGTTGCGTAAGCGATCTTGGCGCCAATACATGGACACTGAGCCAAAGCCCGAGATACGAATGGGAAGAATTCCCATGGCTTTCATCTGAGACAATCGAAGCGCCGATCGGTGCGAGGCGACTCCGATCATATTGGTGTTGTTCAGTAGGGTAAGATTAATCGTGACCGAATTGGATTCGATGTGATTCGAAGGCACGGTTAGCCCCGCAGCTGTTAACGCTGCTTCTAGTGAGTTGCGAATCGGTGTTCCTTTGGGCCAGAGCAACCAACGGTATTCCATGAGGTCGGCCCATTCCACGAATTTGCGCTGCATCAACGGGTGTCGCGGCCGCGCCACCATGTGCAGGGGTTCCATATACAAGGTTTCGTGCAAGGTGGCAGGGTCGTGGTGGTCGAACGACGATCGACCCACGACGATATCCAGCTTGCCTAAGGCAAGCTGTGACATCAGGACGTCTACCGTATTTTCTACCAGTCGTACGCGGGCTTGGGGGATCTTCTCCAGTAGTTTCAGAACGGCCAGGGGTACGGTATCGGAAGCCGATGCTCCCGAGGCGCCAATAACGACTTGGCCGGCGTTACCTTCGCGCAAGGCTGCCATCTCCTGACTTGCGCGATCGAGCTGGGCGTCGATACGACGCGCGTGGGCGATTAGTACCTCGCCGTAAGCCGTGGGCCGGAGTCCGCGCGCGTGACGCTCAAACAGCGGCAGGCCGATGTCGTCTTCCAGATCTTTTAGCCATTTCGACAGGCCTGGTTGAGTGGTGTTCAAGGCCGCAGCGGAGTGGCTGATATTGCGCGTTTGGGCCAGGCTGAGCAGCATTTTTACGTTGCGCAGCCGCAAGCGATGAGTCCAATCCATGGCAGGTATACCTTTACTGGTATAGATAATAAGATAATTTCATTATTCATATTATGGCTGTCGAGGCATAATCAGTACACGCCTCATTCCAGGAGAGTGCTATGACAGTTTCTACTTCAACGTCTGCCCGCGCCGAATATTACGAGCGCATTGGCAAGAAAAATCTTTCTCCCCTGTGGGAGTCGCTCAGCACGCTAGTGCCGGAAACTCCCACGACGCCCTGTGTGCCGGCGATCTGGAAGTACGCCGAGTTGCGCGACGACATCATGGAGGCCGGGTCCCTCATCAGCGCTGAAGAGGCGGTGCGCCGGGTGCTGGTCCTGGAGAACCCGGCTCTGCGAGGACAAGCTGCAATTACCCAGACACTGTATGCTGGGTTGCAGTTGATCTTGCCGGGTGAAGTAGCACCCAGCCATCGTCACACGCAGTCGGCCTTGCGCTTCATTGTCGAAGGTAGCGGCGCCTACACGGCAGTCGACGGCGAGCGCACCACGATGCACCCGGGTGACTTCATCATCACACCCAGCTGGACCTATCACGACCACGGAAATCCAGAAGTGGTCGAGGGGGGTGAGCCGGTTGTGTGGCTTGACGGGCTGGATATCCCACTGGTGCGCATGCTCAGCGCGGGGTTTGCAGAAAACTATCCCGAGCCAGTTCAGCCCGTCATGCGTCAGGAAGGCGATAGCTTTGCGCGCTACGGTTACAACATGCTGCCCGTACGTTACAAGCCCCGCACCAGCACTTCGCCGATCTTCAATTACCCGTACGAACGCTCTCGTGAGGCGCTGGAACAGCTGTATCAGCGTGGCGAGCTCGATCCCTGGGAAGGTATCAAGCTGCGCTATGTCAACCCCGCGACCGGGGGCTGGGCGATGCCTACCATCGCTACCTTCATGCAGCTGCTACCCAAAGGTTTCCAGGGCAAAACCTACCGTACCACTGACGCTACCGTATTTTGCGTGGTCGAGGGCACGGGGGTGGCACGCATCGGTTCCGAACAATTTCATTTCAGCCCGCGCGACGTCTTCGTTGCGCCATCGTGGTACCCCATTGAGCTGGGCGCCGTTGACGATGTCGTGCTGTTCAGCTTTTCCGATCGTCCCGTGCAAGAGGCCTGCGGCCTGTTGTGCGAAGAGCGAGTTTGATTCACGCCATCGAGAAGGTAAACATGAGCTACGTATTTGATCCTGCTCCGCCCGTCGCCGTTCCTGTCGCGGGCGACGATCGTCAATTCCCCGTCCGTCGGGTGTATTGCGTGGGTCGCAACTATGCCGCACACGCGCGCGAAATGGGTTTCGACCCCGATCGCGAACCGCCGTTTTTCTTCTGCAAGCCCGCCGACGCCGTTGTGCCGGTTGCGGAAAGCGATACGTTGCAGTTGCGTTATCCCCCGGAAACCAAGAACTTTCATTACGAAATCGAGCTGGTTGCAGCCATCGGGCGCGGCGGCTTTGAAATTCCCCAAGAAAAGGCACTTGAGCATGTGTGGGGCTATGCAGTGGGCCTCGACATGACGCGCCGCGATCTGCAAATGCAAATGCGCGAAATGGGTCGCCCCTGGGAAATTGGTAAGGCGTTCGACCAAAGTGCACCTATTGGTCCGCTCTATCCCGCTGAGAAGGTCGGGCATTTAACCGACGCTGAAATCTGGCTGAAAGTAAACGGCGAAGACAAGCAGCGCAGCACCACGAAGGCGTTGATCTGGTCGGTCGCGGAAACCGTCGCTTACCTGTCGCGCTTCTTCCGTCTCGAGGCAGGCGACCTCATTTACACCGGTACCCCGGAAGGGGTGGGCCCGGTTGTCGCAGGCGACCTCATGGAAGGCGGCGTGGCAGGGTTGGGCACCCTCTCGGTAAAAGTGGTTTAAGCCTTAGGGGAAACCATGAAACTCTATTCTTTCTTCAACAGCTCCACGTCGTATCGGGCGCGTATTGCGCTGGCGCTAAAGGGCATTGAGTACGAGTACGTCGGGGTCGACATCCGCAAACTGGAGCATCGAACCGATGACTATGTTGGACTCAACCCATCCGCCAACGTGCCGTTGCTTGTCGATGGTGAAGTCCAGCTGGGCCAGTCGCTGGCCATCATCGACTACCTCGATACGAAGTACCCCGAACCGCGCCTGATTCCAGCCGATCCCATGGAGCGCGCGCGGGTGCTCGAGCTGTCGTACGCCATTGCGTGCGATATTCACCCAGTCAATAACCTGCGCATCTTGCGTTACCTCACCGGCGAGTTGGGTGTGTCGGAAGAGAAGAAGAACGCTTGGTATGCGCACTGGATTGCCGAGGGCCTGGCGGCCGTTGAGCGTTTACTGCAACGGTACGGAAAAACGCCCTATTGCTTCGGCGAGGCGCCCACCCTTGCCGATGTCTGTCTGGTGCCACAAATCGCTAACGCCTTGCGCATGAAGTGCGACGTAACGCCCTTCCCGCGCACGATGGCTGTTTACGAGCATTGTGTGGCCCAGCCGGCATTCCAGAAGGCGGCTCCCTCCGCACAGCCTGATTTCAAGCAATAAATAACCCGGCGCACACCTCAAGTCGGCGGTCTATTTTGCCGACAGGGGTGTGCCGCCTCGATCAACGATTGATGCGGGCGGCCTAGGGGCCGCCTGAAAAATGAAGGAGCGATTCCATGAGCCAAGCAACTCCGTCGCGATCGGTTATCGTCGTGGGTGGCGGCATTGGCGGACTCGCAGCTGCGCTCGCGATGGCGCGGTTGGGTATTTCTGTCCAATTGCTTGAACAAAGTGAGACCATCGGTGAAATCGGCGCCGGTATCCAGTTGGGGCCTAACGCGTTCGCGGCCCTGGATGCTCTGGGCGCGGGTGAAGCGGCCCGCAACCGGGCCGTATTCACGGATCGTCTCATCATGCGCGATGCCATCGATGCCTCTGACATCGTCACCGTAGAAACGGGCGAGGCGTTCCGTAAGCGCTTTAAGAACCCCTATGCGGTCATCCACCGTGCCGACATCCACCTCTCGATCTTGGAGGAGGTGCAGAAAAGCGATCTCATCACCTTCAAGACCTCAACCCATGTCACGGGTTATGAGATCGACGGCAAGCAGGTTGAAGTCATCGACTCCGAAGGCAACCGCTATCGCGCTGACGCCGTGATTGGTGCAGACGGGGTCAAGTCGGCCATCCGTCAGCAAATGATCGGCGACCCGGCCCGGGTAACCGGACACGTGGTGTACCGGGCGGTGGTCGACGTCGAGCGCATGCCCGAGGAACTGCAGATCAATGCCCCGGTTGTGTGGGCGGGCCCCAATTGCCACTTGGTCCATTATCCCCTGCGAGGCGGGCGCCAATACAACCTCGTCGTAACCTTCCATAGCCGCGAGCAGGAAGAGTGGGGCGTGCGGGATGGTAGCAAGGAGGAAGTGCTAAGTTACTTCACCGAAGTGCATCCCACCCCGCACCAAATGCTCGATCGTCCTACCTCGTGGCGGCGCTGGTCCACGGCCGATCGTGAGCCAGTGGAGAGCTGGACTCAGGGTCCTGTGACATTGCTGGGCGACGCTGCTCACCCGATGGCGCAGTACATGGCTCAGGGTGCGTGCATGGCACTTGAGGATGCTGTGACGTTGGGTGCCGCCATTAAAGAGTGCGATTACGACTTTGAAGCAGCGTTCAAGTTGTACGACTCGGTCCGCATTCCCAGAACCGCCCGGGTTGTCCTGTCGACTCGTGAAATGGGGCGTATCTACCATGCGAAGGGGGTAGAGCGCGCCGTGCGGAACTCCTTATGGGTAGGCCGCACGCAGGAGCAGTTCTACGACGCACTGCAGTGGGTCTATGGCTGGAGCGCCGAAGACTGCCTCAAAGGCACAAAGTTGCAACGTAAAGACGACTAGGCCCTGTTGATGCGCTACACGTTAGTGTTCGTTCGCCGCTAACGTTCAACATCGATCAGGGTAGCCGTTGCGCACCGTCTGTCGCACGGCTACCCGACATGGCGCCTTTGAGTCCGGGCTTTATTACTACGCCGTTATGGTATTGATTGTAGGTTCATGCTCTGGGAGTTGCCCTAACGGCAACCACTGGAAGTCTAGCTACTAACAACACGCCGCACGCTGTTTGATTTCTTCGTGGCGACGGCTCATTTCTTCGCGCAGCAGCCGACGCTGGCGCGCGGCCTCAAACCGCTTGCGTTCTTCGATGGTGGTTGGCTTCAAGGGTGGGACCGGTACCGGGCGTCCATCGTCATCCAGTGCGACCATGGTGAAATAGCAACTGTTGGTATGACGGACGACTTTCTTGCGAATGTCTTCGGTCACTACCTTGATGCCGACTTCCATCGAGGTGCGGCCGGTGTAATTCACAGAAGCAAGAAAAGTTACCAGCTCCCCCACGTGGATTGGTTCGCGGAAAACGACCTGGTCGACTGACAATGTGACCACATAATGCCCGGCGTAACGGCTGGCGCACGCGTATGCCACTTGGTCTAAATACTTCAAAATGTGCCCCCCATGCACGTTCCCGGAAAAGTTCGCCATGTCTGGCGTCATAAGAATCGTCATGGATAGTTGGTGGCTGGATCCATGCAAGGCCAACGTGCTGCTTGACGAATCAATCTCAGGGCTTCGCGGGGTGTGATTCTTCATGACGGTTCACCTGCTAAGTGGCTTTGTCTCAGCACGGTTTGAATGCCGGAAGCGTGGTGAACAAAGGCAGCATTGCAAAAATACCGTGGCGGATGGCTGGCGGTGCCGGATGCCCAGCCTGCATTGCGTTGAGACTTCGCCTTCTTCATCATGCTCGGGTCGCGCGGTGCGGGCTAACCGTCGTTGCGAAGTGGCGACTCGTGTTCAAACTCAGGTGGTATTCAGGCGGAAGGCTGATCGGCGACGCGGCGTACACCGTGCGGTGACTCTTCGGGATTGTACCCACGGCTACGCAGCCAGTCGCGCAAGGCCAGGCCAGTGGCGCTCGGCCAATATTTCACCCGCTCGAAGGGCAGGTGGCGCCATTCAGCCAGTTCGTGGTTCAGTCGCACCGTGCCTGCTGCCCTCACGTGATACGCAATAATCAACTGATTCATCCGAGTGAACGTGTAATGACCGATGAAACCGGGGGGGTCTAGTGCGTCGAGATCGAGCTCTTCTTTCACTTCGCGCACCACGGCCTCGGCCGGATCTTCATTCTTTTCAAGAAAGCCGGTAATCAACGCGAAAGAACCTGGCTGCCATAGAACATTTCGGGCAAGAATAATGCCGTTGTTGTATTCCACCACCGCGGCTACGACGGGCGTGGGGTTGTCCCAATGGATGTAGCCGCACTCTCCCGTGGTACAAACCCCGCGTTCAAAGCCTCCCAATACTTCGCGTTTCAGCTTTTGGCCACATTGCGGACAAAACATGAACGTGCTCATCGCATGGTATCCCTTTAAAGGCCGCTAGGTACCGTGGCGGGCGCGTCACCGTCGCGATTGGGATCGGTATCCCTGCTTGCCGGATGCAGAGGGTCTTCGATCGCCCGGGGTGAGGTGGTCGGTGGTGTCTCGTGTTGGGTATCCCGGGCGCCAGTTTCATCCGAGAAGTGCGGGCCGCTAGACGAATGTGTGGATTTGTTGCTTCCAGAGTCCGGTCCGACGCGACGGGGAAGGCCCCCGCCGAAGGCTGAATTAACCGTGTCCATCACACCCCGCAACATGTCGATGGGCACCGGAAACACGATGGTGGACGACCTATCATTGGCTATATCGTGAAGGGCCGAAAGGTAGCGCAGTTGCATGGCCTCCGGTATTTGTGCCAGCGCTTCTGCCGCTTGTACCAAACGCTCTGCCGCCTGGTACTCTCCCTCGGCATTAATCACGCGTGCACGCCGGTTGCGCTCCGCTTCCGCTTGCCGCGCAATTGCACGCACCATGCTCTCATCGATGTCGACGTGTTTGATCTCTACATTGGCGACCTTGATTCCCCAGGCATCAGTTTGCGCGTCAAGTATCACCTGGAGATCCGAATTAAGCTTGTCGCGTTCTGCCAGCATGTCATCGAGTTCGTGCTTGCCCAGTACCGACCGTAAAGTCGTTTGAGCCAGCTGGCTGGTCGCTTCCAGATAGTTTTCGACCTGAATGACAGCCTTATCCGGATCGACTACGCGAAAATAAACGACAGCGTTCACCTTGACGGACACGTTATCGCGGGAGATCACATCCTGACTAGGCACGTCAAGCACGATCATGCGCAGGTCAACCCGCACGAGTTGCTGTACAAACGGCACCAAAATGATCAGGCCGGGCCCTTTGACCCCCGTAAAGCGCCCCAACGTAAAGACGACGCCTCGTTCGTATTCGCGCAGTACGCGCACCATGGTCAGCAATAAGCCAACCAGGAGCACGACGACAATTGCGTACGGAATAAAAGCCATAATGAAGGCTCTCCCTAGTGTTGTTCAGGTTGTCAACGGTTTTATGTAGTAGGCATTTCACGCTTTGCGGCTAGCCAGGTTGGTGCGCGGAGCCATCCGCACTGCTTGTGACTGGCCCCACGTACAGGGTGAGGCCTTCTCGTTGTAAAACTTGCACGGCGTCCCCGGGCTCAAAGAGACCGTCTCCGCGCGCTTGCCATTGCTCGCCGTGGATGTGTACCACCCCCTGGCCGTTGCTCCACGACTGTACTCGGGCTGTTTGACCGATCAGGGTGGCGTTGCCACTGACTACCTGGCGGCGATGGGCGCGGACGACGGCCGCCAAAACCACCGCAAGTAAAACCAGGCTAATCAAAGCGGTGGCCACAATTAAGGGTCGCGAAATTTCAAAACCCGGAATCGATCCGTCGAACAACAGGACGGAACCAAGCGCGAAGGCGATGACTCCGCCTATCCCCAGCATTCCAAATGAGGTTACAAAGGCCTCGGCCACCATCAGCCCGATACCCAGCAAGAGCAGACCGACGCCAGCGAAGTTAATGGGCAGCATATTAAGGGCGAGTAGGGCAATCAGCAGGCTAGTGACGCCCAGCGTACCCGGGAAGATGGCTCCCGGGTTCATGAGCTCGAAAATAATTCCGTAAATGCCCAGCAATAGCAATATGTAGGCGAGATTGGGGTTGGTAATGGTGGATAAAAAACGCGCCCGCCAGTCGGGTTCGACCGCCGTCAGTTCGGCGCCGCGCGTATTCAGGGTGACTTCGTTGCCTGCGAGCTTCACCACGCGGCCGTGGGCTTGTTCCAGCAAATCGTTAATATCCTGCGCAAGGATCTCAACGACATTTTGTTCCAGAGCACTTTGTGCGGGCAGGCTTTCGGCGTCGCGCACGGCGCGCTCAGCCCAATCGGCGTTGCGCCCATGAATGGCGGCAAGGCTCCGTATATAGGCAACCGAATCGTTGATCGCCTTGTTGGTCATAGCGTCGGAGGAGCGCTCGCGGCGCTGTCCCTCGTTGTCTTCGCCGTCTTTGTCTTCGCTATCGGTGGGCGACGGACCGGGCGAGCCGCCCATTTGCACCGGTGTTGCTGCGCCTAGGTTCGTACCGGGAGCCATGGCCGTGAGATGGCTGGCGTACATCATGTAGGTACCGGCACTGGCCGCCTGGGCCCCACTGGGGGCGACATACATCAGAATGGGAACGGGTGAGGCCAGGATGGCGCGATTGATGTCACGCATGGAAGACACCAAGCCACCCGGGGTGTCAATGCGGATTACGACAAAGTCCATGCCTTCGGCCGCTGCTTTTTCCATTTCACGAACCAGGTACTCCGTGGTGGCTGGTCCGATGGCTCCGGTGACCGTGAGCAATACGCCTCGCGGCACAGTTCCGGGGGCAGATGAGCCAGCTTGCGGACCTGTGACCTCGTTCGTTGCGGCCTCGACATTTGGCATCAGCAGCAGTGCAAGGCAAGCAAGCAGGCAAAGTAGCCAAAAGGGGCGGGTTCTACACCGGGTCAAAGCAGGCTCCCTGACGTGACAGCGTTTGTTATGTAAGCCCTGTGGCGACAGCAGAGGGGTACCACGGCGTGGGGCCATCAGACGAGTGATGCCGCACCTAGGAGACCGAGGCCTCCTTCCGAACTGGAGTCGAAATCAACGTGTGTCGGCGACTGCTCTCGAGAGGAACCTTGCCGTTGTCCAGCTGCCCCACCACCGACGCTGTAGGTTTGTCTGACTAGTTCACAATAGCAATGGAAAGGCCTTCCCGCAACAAAACGGGGATGAGGCAGTCAGCTCAACCCGCGAATGATGGAATCCGTCACGCGAAGCCAACCGCGTCGGTGGTCCGGTACCAGCCAGAGCGGCGGTTGAGAAGGGTCGTCGCAGCTCCGACCCAAGATTAGCGCGTATTGCGCGCCGATGGGGTCAACGTTTGGGGTTAAGCGCTTTGGCTAACGGCCGCTTGCCGATGAGCAAAGTACAACCGAACCGCATCTCGGGCGGTTGCTGTGAGGCGGGTGGCGGTTTGTGCGTATGCTTCCTGAAGGGATGATGGCCCTGCGGAGATGCTAAACGCGGCGGTGAGACCATGGGCGTACATTGACTCGTAACCTTCGCCTAATGCGCCGCATAACGCCACCACGGGCACGCCAGCCTGATGTGCCATCCGGATTACCCCCGCGGGTGCTTTGCCTGCCGACGTTTGCCCATCGAAGCGGCCTTCCGCAGCGAATACGAGATCCGCATGCCGGATATGGCGTTCCAGTTGGGTAAGCTCGGCCACCAGTTCAAAGCCGGGACGCATTTGTGCACCTAGGAATGCCAGCGCGGCAAACCCGGTTCCACCCGCCGCGCCTGCGCCAGGGTGATGGCTGAAGTCCTGCCCGAGCGTCTGCTGGCAGATCTCGGCGAAACGTTGCAGGGCGACGTCGAGCTGTTGCACGGCGGCTAAAGAGGCACCCTTTTGGGGGCCGAATACTGCGGATGCGCCCTGTGGTCCACAAAGAGGGTTGGTGACATCGGCAGCTACTTCAAACTCGACCTCAAAGACTCGAGAATCGAATGTCGTACTGTCAATCGACGCCAGCTCGGCCAATGCTGCGCCGCCGCGCCCGATTTCCTTCCCCTCGGCATTCAGCAGGCGTAGCCCTAATGCCTGAAGCATGCCGGCGCCCGCATCGTTAGTGGCGCTACCTCCCAGGCAAAGAATGATGCGGCGTGCACCCGCATCGAGAGCGGCGCGTACGAGTTCGCCCACCCCATAAGTCGTGGCTCGCAAGGGATCACGCTGCGCTACGGGAATTTGTTCCAAACCCGCTGCGCTTGCGAGTTCGATTACCGCAGCACCATTCGCCAACAACGCCCAGTGCGCTTCAGCAAGCGTGCCGTCCGCGCGCGTGACGCGAGCCTGTTGACGCTGCCCGGGCGTGGCCTCGAGAATGGCGTCGATCGTACCCTCACCGCCGTCTGCGATGGGTATGCGGATACAGTCCGCGGTTGGGATCGCCTGTTGGACGCCGGCTGCGATAGCCGCCGCTACTTCGTGCGCAGAGCAGCTTTCTTTGAAGGAATCGGGAGCGATCACAATACGTGGCGACGCTGGCTTGGGCATGACTGTTGATACGGGTGGATTTGATACGCGTCAATGTCGTAACAGGGCGTTTCTTTACAATCTGTCTGGATGCTGGTTCAGTATGGGCACTGCTCGTATCCGGGTAAATGACTCCCGGAGGCCAGCAAGGTACATAGTATCCGTATTCGTGACGTAGGGTTCAATTGTTCCTCGGGGTAAGTCTCCAGTCCCAGCGCGCCCTGCGTCGCCGTGCATGAAGGGCATGGGCACATGAGTAGTTTCGGCCACGCTCTGCATTTATAACAACCTGAAAGGAAGCCGTTATGAAACGCTTATTTGCTGGTATTGCAGGTGCATTATTCAGCTCCCTTTTGCTCGCGACAGCGCGCGCCGCTGAGTATCCCGTGCGTCCCCTCGAATGGGTCATACCTTACCCGCCCGGGGGCGGTACCGATATTGTGGGTCGGGTTCTGGCGGACGAAATGGGCAAAGCGCTCAACCAAACGATTGTGGTGGCCAACAAACCCGGCGCCGCCACCGCCATCGGTGCCAGCTATACTGCGCGCGCCAAGCCCGACGGCTACACCCTGATGTCGGCCGACACTGCTACATTGGCCGCGAACCCTTACCTGTATAGCAAGCTTACCTACAACCCCGAGACCGATTTTGATTCGGTGGGTCTTACCGTACGCTTCCCTTTGATTCTGGTCGTCAATCCGTCCATCCCGGTTAATAATTACGAGGAGTTCCTGGCATGGGCCAAAGAACAAAAAGGGGGCGTCGATTACGGAACGCCTGGTCCGGGCAGTCCGCACCATTTAGCCACCGAGCTGTTCCGCATTCGTAGCGGTCTCGACCTTGTGCATATTCCGTATAAGGGGGCTGCCCCCGCGGTGCAAGACGTTCTGGGCGGGCAGATTCCCATGATGTTCGTGGATTCGGCGGCCGGACAGCAGCACATCGAAGCCGGAACGCTACGGGCCATCGCTGTGGCCAGCGCCGAGCGTCTGGAAAGCTTTCCGGACGTGCCCACGCTGCAAGAGTTGGGTGTGGAAGACTTCGAGGCATATGCCTGGCAGGGCGTTGTTGTACCCAAGGGCACGCCGCGAGACATCATCGAACGGTTGAATGCCGAGCTGGTCAAGGCGCTTGAGGAGCCCTCCGTGGTTGAGCGTTTCAAGGCCATGGGGCTGGAAATCACCCCCAGCTCACCCCAGGAAATGGACGAGTACGCTCAGGCGCAACGCGAATTATGGAGCGAGGTCATTCGCGCGAGTAACATCACGCTCGACTAAACGTTAGTAGTCGCAACGACAACAGCCTTACACCCGGGGTAAGGAATGAATAGGGCCGCATCATCATGCGGCCCTTTCTTTTATAGGAGGTTGATGCTGCGATTCGGCGGCCCAACGGAAACTTCGCGCGCATTACGCGTGGCAAACGCTCGCCCCTAGATTCCTCGTTCCACCATGGCCAGCAGCCGTTCCTGGAGCGCGACCACCTGCTCTTTCGCCGCGTGCTGTAAGGGACCATCCAGTTTGAGCATGGCAAACCCATGTACCGTCGACCATGCCAGGTACTCAGCTTGCGGCCGGCGCTCGACGGGCAACACACCGCTGGCAACCATAGCGTCAAGGGCGGCGCTTAACAGTTGAAATGGGTTGAGCCCGCTTTTGCCGGCCTTAGCGGGGTCCGTCACGCCTTCAGCGACGTCTAACGGCACAAAGGCCGTCCGAAAAAGACCAGGCTCCTTAGCGGCGAACGTGAGATATGCGCGGCCGACGGCACTGAGCATGCTGCGCGCCGTGCGTGCCGGTCCGCCGCTGCGATCGACGGCATCGAGCTCGGCCTCCATGGCCAGGGCCAACTCTGCCAAAGCTGCCGACTTCACCGCATCTAATAAGTCATCGCGACTTGCAAAGTGACGGTACGCGGCATTGGGCACCACACCCACCCGACGCGTTGCCTCCCGCAGGATAACGGCATCAGGGCCACCTTCCCTTGCCAGCTCCAGACCGGCGGCGATCAAGGCTTGACGCAAGTCACCATGGCGGTACGAGCGTCGCTTTGGCTTCTTTTCAATGTTTTCTAAGGACATGTATGGGGGCGTGCTCGATCGCAATCAAACGGTAATTAAAGTGTTAAGACTTGTGAGCCGACGGGCGATAGGTATCGACTTGCCAAGATAACTTTGATACGCTGCCACCTCATGTGGACGCTGTCCACATTGTACCCGACCCTGCGTTTTGATGTTCGTTGTGCTTGATCACGTACGCAAGGTTGTACCAATTACAAAAGGTCCTTTCGTAGCCCCGTTGCCTACCCGGGGCCCTTTCTGGAAGCAGCCAACTTTGACGAGGAGAATCCCATGCATGTGCTGCCCTACCTAAATTT
>CAZMVM010000003.1:18940-44311 GCA_964569785.1 uncultured Pigmentiphaga sp.
GTTTTATCGCGAGGCGATTGGCGCTCAAGTCAATGATTTCATGCGCTACAAGGATCACCCGCAGGATGCGGAGCCGATGTGCGAGGGGCCGCTGCCTCCCGGGGAGAAGGTGATGCACGCCAGCTTCACTTTGGGAGACAGTGTCATCATGGCGACCGACGGAATGTGTAAGGGGGATGCACGCTTTGAAGGCATCGCCCTTACATTGGCTGTTACCTCGGAGGAAGAAGCGCGTCGATGTTTTGATGCGTTATGGCGTGAAGGCAACGTCCTCGCCCCGTTGACACCCACGTTCTTTGCTTTGCAATTTGGAATGGTAACCGATCGTTTCGGCGTGACGTGGATGGTGATCAACCCTCGCGAACGCGAATAGGCCACAGCAGAGGGCACCCGCGTTCGGCGAAGTCGCACCGATCACAGGTGCGTACTGACACCGGCGCAATTTAGGGTACGATGCGCGCAGTTATTTATCCTCTTTTCTTGGATAGGAGGTCGCCATCCATACCCTCGCAATCCTTGCCGCCTTGCCCGAAGAAATTGGGGAAATTCTCGATCAAATGGAAGGGCAGGCCACGACTCACACCATCGGCATGCGTGATTATCATGTGGGCACCCTCCTGGGGCGTCCGTGTGTCGTGACGCTTGCTCGTATTGGTAAGGTCGCGGCAGCTGCTACAACCGTTGTGTTGATTCGAGAGTTTGGTGCCCGCCAGGTAATATTCACGGGGTTGGCGGGCGGTATTCATCCTGCGGTTAACGTGGGCGACGTGGTTATCGGCACTTCGCTTATGCAATACGATCTCGATGCCCGCCCCTTATTTCCCCAATACGAGGTGCCCCTGCTTGGTAAAACCCGCTTTGAAGCAAACGCGGGACTGATGCATCAACTGGAGCAGTGCGCGCGTGACTTTATCGCGGAAGACCTGGCGGATGCGGTTGATGCCAAGACCTGGGCCGACCTGAAGCTGGGTGAGCCCAAGGTGCACGCTGGCTTAATCGTAACGGGTGATCGGTTTGTTAACGAGCCTGGAACCGGGCACGCTTTGCAGCAAGCGCTGCCTGAGGCCTTGTGCGTCGAGATGGAAGGTGCAGCGGTGGCGCAGGTTTGTCACGAATTTGATGTGCCATTCGCCGTTTTTCGCACAATCTCCGATCGCGCGGACCATGCCGCCACCATCGATTTCACAACCTTTCTAAACCGCGTGGCACGCGTGTATTCCGCAGGCATTCTACGTCGATTCTTGCAATCCCCACCCGCATAACGACCACAAGGATGGGCTGCGAACAAGCCGCGGCAGCATGGCAAGTGCTAACAGAGGCGGGCGCATGGCCCGCCTTCGATCAAATGACCGTTTCAACGGGCGGCTCATCAAACGGCGAGGCGTCGCCGCGTAGCCATTTTTCTCCCCGGCGGTACAAAGCTTCAACTTCCGGCCCGGTAAGTTGCGGCATGTCGCGCTTAATGGTGAATCCAAGCTTGGTCTGCAAATAGGCGAGGTGTTGATAGCCTGTGGGGAATTGTTCCAATAAAGTTTGATCCAGCTTGGGGCGAGCGGAAGGATCGACCGGGTCCATACGGTCTTTCTCGTAGATGGGTTGCCGGCGCACGATACGCCATTCCTCTTTACCGCGAACCGGACGCCGTTCGAAAAAATCGTAAAAGCGGCCGGTGCAAACCACATCCACCAACTGCCCATCGATGGAGCCACGTTGATTAATGGTCATCTTGGTTTGCGCAATTGCGCGATGGCCATTGACCTCGATGCTGATGCCGCCCAGAAAGTGGAGGATAGATACCCCTTTCTCGAAGCCGGCCCGACTAACCTCTATGAACTTTGGCGCAGGTCCTTGAAACCAGGTGGCGGACATCCAGCCGTCGTCGTGCCATACCGTTTGAAAGCGATCCCAAAATCCGGCGTCGCGCCAGATCGCCCAGTTTTGTACGACTTCACTGATCTCGAGTTTGTCGGTGACTGTATTGCTCATGCTCGCTCCTTGGGGAAGATAAAAGAATCAAGCGCATTGATTGCAGAATTTTAGAGGGATAAGCTTTATTCTTGTTTTGGCCATATATCACGGTCTCTTATGGTGCCCGGTAATATAGAAATGAAAACATTAACTAACGGAGTAAGGGTTTCCCCGGTACCATGATCGCTTTCATAGGGTCGTGTTTCCGTGGTTCTTACGTTGCATCATACGCAGGCATTTCGGCGGGTCATCCCTCCGTTAGTCGTTGTCGTTCTGTGGCAATTCCTGGTTCAGCAATTCGGAATTGGTGATGGCTTCATCCCAACGCCGACCGAAGTCATGCTCGCCTTATACGAGTGGATCTTCGGTCACGGGGGACGTTATGCCGGCACCTGGCTGGCATCGTTGCGCGACAGTGCATTACGGGTTGGAGCCGGCTTCTTTACTGCACTCCTCATCGGCGCTCCGTTGGGCATCATGATCGGCCGTTCAAAGTTGGCCGCTGATTTGGTCGACCCCATTCTTCAATTGTTGCGTCCCATTCCAACGGCGTCGTGGATTCCATTTTGCCTGATTTTCTTCGGCATCGGTACGTCGGCCGCCATTGCGCTCGTTGCAGTGGGTGCATTCTTTCCCATCGTTCTGAACGCGACAGCGGGCGCGCGACAAGTATCGACATTGCATTTGCGCAGCGCTCACATGCTTGACGCAACACCGTTTCAGACGTTGCGCTGGGTGGTCTTGCCGGCTGCGTTACCGTCCTTGTTAGTCGGCGCACGCATTGCGCTCGGTCTTGCCTGGATGTTGGTCGTGATATCGGAAATGGTGGCGGTGAAGTCAGGGCTTGGGTACGAGTTGTGGGACGCTTACTACTACAACCGCATGGATGTCGTCGTGGCTGCCATGGTAACCGTCGGGCTCTTTGGGTACTTATCCGATTACCTGATCCGTCTCATTGTCCGTCGCTACCTATTCTGGCACGGCGACAATCGCAAATAGGTAGCCCAGCGCGAGTTCGCAGTCTTGCCTCTGGTCGATGTGCGAGGGGATGCGCTCGGTTTGAGCAGAGGCGCCACGACTTCAGATCCCGCGCAGTTCAAGCACAACCCATCTCGTAATAGCTTTGCAGCAGGAGTCATTGAATGCTCGTTGAAACACGTCACGTTGCCGCAGGAATCGAGGTCAAAAACCTGCGCAAGGTGTATCAGGCGGCCACCGGGAACGTGGTTGCCATCGACGGCCTGGATTTGGAAATACGGCCGGGCGAGTTTCTCTGCATACTCGGGCCCTCCGGTTGCGGGAAAAGCTCTCTGCTGAACATTTTGGCCGGGTTCGAAGCACCCACGGGGGGTGAGGCGCTTTTGAACGGGCAGCCGGTCACCGGCCCATCGCGCTTGCAAGGCGTGGTGTTCCAAGACACCGCGGCCCTGTTTCCCTGGTTGAGCATTTATGACAACGTCGGCTTTGGATTGCGCAATGCTGATCTGTCACGCTCAGAGCGCGACGAGAAAATCCGTTCCGCACTTGCGCTGGTTGGATTAGAGGATTTTGCCGGCAAATGGCCTCATCAATTATCGGGGGGCATGCGTCAGCTCGCCTCGATTGCTCGTGTGCTGGTAACGGATAGCCGCGTATTGCTCATGGATGAGCCGTTTGCTGCGCTAGACGCCATGACGCGGCAACGAATGCAGCACAAGCTGATGGAAATCTGGGAGGCCACCAATTTAACGGTAATGTTGATCACTCACAGCGTGGATGAGGCTATTTATTTGGCCAACCGCGTGTTGGTCTTCACGCCCCGTCCTGCCCGGATCGCAGCAGAAATCCCAGTTGATCTTGCGTACCCGCGCTCGGTTACCGATCCGGCCTTTAACCAGTTGAAATCAGTGGCGCTGCAACACCTGGGCTTTTAGCCGCATTAGTGCGTTGCCGTCAGAGCGGGCCACTGGGCGGGCAGTCATTGCCTGACATGACCTTCTCCCGTTAACCCAGCGTGTCCCCTTTTTTGTGCCCGTTCAGCAGTTCAATGCGGGTCGGATCGGGGCCGCTACCAACACTTCTGGCTTTCCCCAAAGCGGAGAACACCGAATGTTTAACATGCGAACCGTAGTAACCGCCTTCGCTGCCGCAACCCTCCTGGGAAGCGGTGCCGCCGTCGGACAAGACAAGCCCCAGGTGCGAGTGGGGTATTTCGCGCAGCTGCACGACGCTGCGGTACTCGACCTGGAAAACCAGCTCGGCGATCGATACGACTTCGAATATGTGCGCTTTCAGCGGTACGCCGATGCCGCGATTGCACTGACCCGAGGCGATATTGATATTTCATCACTGGGATATGCCAACCTGATTACCGAGGCGGCCAAGAACAACGATCCAAAATTTCAGTTCGTCGCGGGGCTGGCGCGTGGCGCTATCAACCTCGTGTGCAATAACAATGTAGAGATCAGGGATTGGAGCGACCTCAAAGGTAAGTCGATCGGCATCGTGGCCGGCTTTCCGGAAGTGTTTCTTGACGACTCTCTGGAAAAGCACGGAGAAAGCCCACGTGATATCGAAAAGGTGAACTTTGCGGTTGCGGGCCCCCCTGTGTTGCAGGCTTTGCAAAACGGTACGACCGATTGCTCCGCGGTATTTGAGCCGTTTGGCGCAACTGCGGTAAGCGGAGGTTATGCCTATTACCCGCCGACCAATATTGCTGATAACTCGTTCAAAGGTCTCAATAACGCCCTGGCTGTCAGCACCGAATTTGCCTCGAGCAATGCGGAGGCTGTCAAGGCGATTACCAGTGCGATTGAAACCTCAACGGCACGCTTCAAAGAACAGCCACAGGATTGGATTGCCTTTATGACCGAGTCACAGGATTTCCCGCACGATATTGTGGAAATCGGGGTCGAGCGGGTGACACTGGACGCCGCGTTGTACCCACAAGAAGCGCAGCTATTGGCCCAGAAAATGCAGTCGTTGGGCTTGATTCGCAAGGCTCCCGATGAAAAGCAGCTGAACGCGTTTTTCGCACAGCAGTAATTGACAGCTCGAGGGGCAAGGGCCCGGGCTCGTGCCCTTGTCTGTAGCGGGCTCAGTGTCAAGGAGATCACCCATGAGTTCAACAACGCCAACGAAGGGGCTGGCAAGTGCAGAATGGTTGGCCCAAAATCTGGGTCGCGACGACATCGTCGTGTTAGACAGCACGACGAATATCGTCGCTGACGCCAACGGTCAGGAGCGTGTCGTCGCCGAGCGCGAAGCATTCGAACGGGAACATATCCCCGGCGCCCAATTCGTCGATCTGCAGGCCGAACTATCCGACCCCAACAGCTCGTACAACTTCATGTTGCCGGATGCGGCAGCATTTGAAAGGGCTTTACAGCGCTTCGGCGTAAACCAAGACGATACCGTCATTGTTTACAGCTCTGGTAATCCGTGGTGGGCAACTCGAATCTGGTGGATGTTCCGTCATTTTGGTCTGGACAATGCCTACGTGCTCGATGGCGGGCTGAAGTATTGGAAACAGCTGAATCTGCCGCTCGAGTCAGGAGCCGGACAGGCCAGATCACAGGGCACTATCCGGGTGGCAGGCGTACGCAATCTGGCTATCGATGGCGATACGCTCAAGGCGCGCCTGGGAGAAGCCAACCTGCGGCTGGTCAACGCGCTGCCGCCTGATAAGTTCTCCGGCCGAAGCCGCGTCCATGGCGGCCGTCCGGGGCATATCCCCGGCAGTGTCAATGTCCCCGCAGCTTCGTTGCTTGACCCCGAGACAGGCCGTTTCAAAGACCGCGACGCCTTGGTGCGAATTCTGGATGAAGCAGGCTTGCTACGCACGGGCACGGAAGTCGTTGCTTACTGTGGCGGCGGTATTTCCGCCAGCCAAGTAGTGTTTGCTCTGCATCAGTCGGGGCATGAGAACGTGAAGCTGTATGACGCCTCGTTGTCTGAGTGGGCGCACCGAGATGACTTTCCGCTGAAGGTGACTGAGCCTTTAGACGAGTAGGAATTGAAGGACAAGCAAGTGGACGAAAGATACGACGTAATCATTGCTGGCACCGGCCCGACCGGGCTTACTCTGGCAAATATTTTGGGTCGGCATGGTGTACGGACGCTGGTACTGGAGCGCGATCCGGGTTTGTCGCCGTTCCCAAAGGCCCTGAACCTCGACGACGAGTTCTTTCGTCTATTGCACGCACTCGGGCTGGGCGAGGCGATCAAGGCTCACGCCAAGTACCCCATTTCTTATGACTACGTCTCGCCAATCGGGTTGCGTCTGGCCTTCGTGGAGGGCCGTATTACCGAGCACAATTTCCCCAACCGGGCGGCGATTTTCCAGCCGGAGTTCGAGAAAATTCTGGCCGACCACGCCGCGCGCACCGGTCATGTGACTATAGTGTTCGATCGCGAGCTGGTTGCCCTCGACGACCATGGTCCAGAGGTCGCGGTAACCGCCCAGAGTGCGGATGGTGAGCAGTTTCATTACGCAGCGGCTTACCTGGTGGGCGCAGATGGAGCGCACAGCGCGTGCCGCAAACTGTTGGGTCTTTCGTTTAATGAAGTTGACAAGTTCGACGTGCGGCACGTGGTCATTGACGTGCTCGATGACATCGACCCCAGTCCGATGGCGCTTACCAAAATGGGTTGGCGACGCAACTTCTTTAGCATGCCCGCGCCCAACGGGCGACGTTTCGAGTTCTCTCTGCAGCCGCACGAAACCCCCGAGCAACTGCTCGATGATGACATGCTACGTCGGCTGTTCAAGCCCTGGCGGAACTACGACGAGCTTAAAATTATTCGCAAAGTTGTCCATACATTCCGTTCCAGAATTGCCCCGCGCTTTCAAGAAGGGCGCGTCTTCCTCGTTGGCGACGCGGCCCATCTGATGCCGGTATTCGGGTCGCAAGGCATGAATAGCGGGGCGCGTGACGCCAATAACCTCGCGTGGAAGCTCATTAGCGTTATCAAGCAAGGGGCTTCCCCCCAAGTTCTGGAAACATATAACCAAGAGCGCTGGGAGGCCGTGCTGGAGACCATCAAAATGGCGACCACCAACGGCAAGCTACAACGGGTGAAGTCCATCCCCATGTCGTTGTTGCGTGACCTCGCATTTGGGCTGCTGCGGCTTATTCCCCCCGCAAATCGTTATTTTCGCGAGATGCGTTACATTCCCAAGCCCTTTCTTCGCTCTTCGCTGGTTTATGCGGGCGGTGAAACGGGTAAGAAGGACGAACTCGTTGGACGTGTTATCCCTAACCCGGCTGTGATCCGTTCCGGAAGAGAATTGCTTTTGGATGATTTGTTTGGCTACGGGTTCGGCATCGTGGGTCTCGGTACGAATTCGGCAGAGGCCGGCGCGGTACGAGCCCTGGCCGAAGCCTTGAATGCAAAGGTGGTTGTACTGGGACCTCCTGCGGAGAACGGTGGAAGCGATCATGCTGCGCAGAAGGCGCAGACCGATAACCAAAGCACCGATATACAAACTGCGACGCTTGCCGACGATCGCCTTGATGAGGTATGGGCCGGCTATTGTGGTAAGTGGTTGCTGGTGCGACCTGACCGGGTGGTGGCGTGTGCCGGCAGCGCGCAAGAATTTGCACAAGCAGCAGAAGCGCTGCGGGGTTTCTTGCGACTGAAGTCGCACTCCAGCCTGCCGAGTGCGAATGGCATGGGCCAGGCGGCGAGGTCAGCGGCCTAAGTAGCTGCCACGTGGCAGGGATTACTTTCCTTGTTACGATGTATCTTTCCCCGGGCTAGCTGAGGGGCTGCGCGCACCGTTGTGTGCGGCTGCCCGGGTCTTGCCCACGTCTTCTCGCTCGACTTCAGGAGTTTCGATGAGCTTGGTCCACGTTGTTCACGACGAGATTCGCTTCAAGCATTGCGACCCGGCAGGTATTGTGTTTTATCCCCGCTACGTCGAGATGCTGAACGACACGGTTGAACATTGGTTTAAGCACGCGTTGGGCGTCGATTTTCATGACCTGCACATGAACCGACGCATGGGCATTCCGGTGGCTGCACTGAATTGTGAATTCAAAACGCCGGGGCGCTTGGGTGATCCCATTGTGAAGGAACTGCGCGTAAAGAAGGTCGGCCGTAGCTCGATCGGCATGCGTATAGAAATCAAAGACGCGCATCCGCCACATAACTTGAAAATGGCGGGCGAATTAACCATCGTTTTTGTGAGCTTGGATGGTATTCGCTCGGTGGAAATTCCCGAAGACATCCGAGCGCGTTTGGAAGGCAATTAATCGCTTGTCGAGATCATGCACGCGAATGGGGAGCTCCTTAACTTGTTAACATAGCGACCCATTTGGTGTTTCGGTTTTTCCAAGAGTTGTCACATGGGTTCGTCCACTGCATCTAATGACTACGTACCACTTCAGCTGAGCGATAAGTCGTTGCGGCTCAAGCTGCTGGTAGGGGCCATTGGCGTTCTGCTGCTTACGCTGTCCTCCTACATCGAAGTGCCGATGGTGCCGGTACCGATGACAATGCAAACGTATGCCGTTTTGCTGGTCGCGGTGTTGTGCGGTGCGCGGTTTGGTACCGCTATCGTTCTGGGATGGCTGGGGTTGGCCGCCGTCGGTTTGCCGCTGCTGTCAGGTGGCACGGGCGGCATCGAACGTTTTGCGGGCCCGACGGCCGGTTATCTGTTCGCGTTTCCCATTGCCGCTGCGGTCACGGGATGGCTGGCTGAGCGGGGCTGGACTGCAGGGCGCTGGCTTAAGGCGTTAGCCGCCCTAATCATCGGTCACGCAATTTGCCTATTGTTTGGCACGGCCTGGCTGGCTTGGACAATCGGGTGGGCACGCGCGTTACAAGTCGGTCTGCTTCCATTTCTGAGCGGAGCGGTGTTGAAGTCCGTGCTCGTCGTCGCCACGGTTGAGCTGGTGCGCCGGCGGTAAGTGTCCCGTGTACGGCCGCCTTTTTGGACCCCGATACCAGAATGTGATCGCCGTGTAGGCGGCCGATTGGGATGAGTGAATACACGTTGTCTTGCGCGCGTCGGTTCACTCCTCAATACTCGCCAATCCTGGCAAATGACTGGTAGCACACTTTGCGCCGCTTATCAGCCTCTCATCGAAGGCGCTCAGTGCTTGCTGCATGACGGGCTGAAGTTAAGCGGTTTTCGCGCTTGGCCCGTTGGTCTTGAGTTGCTCATAGACTGTGTATCTACTCCACCGTCACGCTCTTTGCCAAATTCCGGGGTTTATCCACATCGGTGCCGCGCGCGCAGGCCGTGTGGTAGGCCAGTAGCTGTAAGGGAATTGTGTGAACAATGGGTGAGAGCAATCCGTAGTGCTCTGGTAGTTGTATGACATGAATTCCGGGCTCGGTGCGAATGCGGGTTCCGGTGTCCGTGAACACATAGAGTTCTCCGCCGCGCGCACGGACTTCCTGAAGATTGGATTTCAGCTTTTCCAGCAATGCATCGTTGGGTGCGACGGCAACCACCGGCATTTGGTCGGTAACCAGGGCGAGCGGGCCATGCTTGAGCTCGCCGGCGGCGTAGGCTTCCGCATGGATGTAGCTGATCTCTTTTAACTTGAGCGCGCCTTCCATGGCTATCGGGTAGTGCATCCCCCGACCTAGAAACAATGCGTTTTCGCGGCGGGCAAAGGCCTCGGCCCACGCGATAATGTGCGGTTCGAGGGCGAGCGCCGATTGCACCGCGACAGCGAGGTGGCGCAACGACTTGAGGTGGTCCGCTTCGGCCTCGTCGGGCAGCCGATTGCGCGTTTGAGCAAGGGTCAAGGCAAGGAGGAAGAGGGCGACCAATTGAGTGGTAAACGCTTTAGTAGACGCGACGCCGATTTCCACACCGGCCCGCGTTAGAAAGCTTAGTCGGCATTCGCGCACCATCGCGCTGGTGGGTACATTGCAGACCGTCAGACTGTTTTTCATGCCAAGAGACTGGGCATGTTTGAGTGCGGCCAGTGTATCGGCGGTTTCACCTGACTGAGAAATGGTCACCACTAATGTACGGGGGTTGGGCACACTGATCCGGTATCGGTATTCGCTGGCGATCTCGACATTCACGGGTATGCCGGCCAGCGCTTCGATCCAGTACTTGGCCGTCAAACCGGCGTAATAGCTGGTGCCACAAGCCAAAATGAGGACGCTTTCCGTTTCCTTGAAAACACGCCAGGCCTCGGCTCCGAATATATCGGGGCTAATGGCATCCACGTCTTGCAAGGTGTCGGCGATTGCGCGCGGTTGTTCGAAAATTTCCTTCTGCATGAAGTGACGGTACGGGCCGAGCTCGGCCGCAGCCGTGTACGCAGAGACGGTGTGGACAGGGCGCTCCACAGGCCGTCCTGTCGTGTCGGCGAGCCAGACGCGCCCCAGTTGGAGGTCGGCCACGTCGCCGTCTTCCAGGAAAATAATCTGATCGGTCGATCCAGCGAGTGCGAGCGCGTCGGAAGCCAGGTAATTTGCCTGATCGGCTAAGCCGACGACCAGGGGCGAACCCTGGCGAGCGCCAATGATACGGTGAGGCTCATCGCGACAAAAGGCGGCAATGGCATAGGCGCCTTCCAGTCTGCGCACGGCTTGCTGCATGGCATCAAACAAGTCGTAGGTGTACAAGTGATTCAGTAAGTGGGCGATCACCTCAGTGTCCGTCTGGCTCTCAAAGGTATATCCCGCGGCTTGCAGCTCGGTGCGCAATTCCTCGTAGTTTTCAATAATGCCGTTATGAACCACCGCAATCCGGGGGCGGCCGCTGCGATCCATCGAGAAGTGGGGATGAGCGTTATGGCTGGCGGGAGCACCGTGGGTTGCCCACCGCGTATGCGCAATGCCCGTGGTACCCGCGAAACCCTCCCGCTCGATTTGCTGTTGAAGGTCAGCGACGCGGGCCGTGCTGCGCGTGCGCTGTGGCTGCCCGTTGATGTGTAGGGCAATGCCGCAGGAGTCGTAACCCCGGTACTCCAGGCGCCGCAGGCCCTCCAGTAGAACCGGAACAATATCGGTGTCGGCGGAAACCGCCCCAACAATGCCACACATATGCGCCTCTACGTCGTCGGTGTGAAAGGGCAAATTTTGCCGATTCTTCAAAGAAATTTGATTTCATATGAATATTTTCAATGACGTAAAATTGCATTATCACTCGACTGTGAATTAATTCTTCATTTTTGATTGGCATTTGCGAAATAATTTCATCATGGTTGCATTTGCTTGAACACTTGCCGACTTCGTTGCGAAGCTGAGCCATGACGTCTAATACAAAAGCCGGATACTCATCGCGCGCCGTAGAACTGGATGCTCTGGATATTCGCATCCTCAAGGTATTGCAAGACGACGCGTCGCTGACTAACCAGGAGTTGGCTGAGCGTGTGAACGCCTCCGCGCCCACTTGCTTGCGACGGGTACGCCGGCTGCGTGACCTTGGCGTGATTCGACGGATTGTGGCCTTGGTAGCCCCAGAAAAGGTGGGCAAGCCGCTTACCGCGATCGTCGAGGTGACACTGGACGTACAAACGGCTGAAGCAATGGAGGCTTTCGAGCAGGCGGTGCATGAGGAGTCAGCCATCCTGCAGTGCTATCGTGTGTCCAGCGGGCCCGACTTCATTATCATCGCTATTGCCCGCGACATGAGTGCATACCATGACTTGGTTCAGCGTGCGTTCAATCGGCACACGAACGTACGCAATGTGCGAACTTTCTTTGCGATACATCAAAGTAAGTTCCAGACTCGGGTGGTGTAATCTTGTACAGCGAAATTCCGGTTCGCCTGGTGAGACAGTGCGGGGCCGGTTGACGACGGGTTATCGTGGTTGCCGCTGCGCCTGCGTCTGTCCGATCTTTCAGGAGATGCGTTATGAGCCTTTATGGGGTTCAGAAATTCTTGTACGAGGTCAACCGAAATCCGGATGATCAGCGTCGCTACCACGAAGGCGGTGCTGTTCGTGACGAGCTTTTGGCCAGGTACGACCTCAACGATGAAGAACGGGAAGCCATTATCGACGGGGATATTGGCAAGCTTTATGTGCTCGGTTGCAACGGGCAGCTATTGATGCACTTTGCGGGGTTGTTGGGCGTGCCCTGGGCGGATTACATCCAGGCAATGCGCGACGGCGTGAAAAAGTATGGTCCGGTGCGCGCAGGTATTTATGCCATGACCACGAGCCACGACGAGAAAGTGGCAGGAGTTTGATATGAGTCTTGTCTTTGCAGGCGTTTGCAGCCATGCCCCGGGTATTACAGGGCGCGCGCAGATGGCTGACCCTAAGGTACGCGACGCGTACTACGAGCAGTTTTACCGTATGGGTGAAATGATGCGGGCTGCCGAGCCCGATGCAGTTATCGTGGTGGCTGCCGAACATTTCGCCAACTTTTTCATGAATAACATGCCGGCATATGCCATTGGCATGGCCGATAGCTACGAAGGGCCCATTGAGGATCCGGACTGGTTGGGCATCGAGCGTCGTCAAATCCCGGGGAATGCCGAATTATCCGAACGCATCATCAAAGAGGTGATGCAGACGGTTGACGTGGCATACGCGCAAGAGTGGAAGTTTGACCATGGCATCATCGTGCCACTGAATTTCCTGACGCCCAAATATGATCTCGACGTGATCCCTGTCAATATCAACTGCCAAGGGCCCCCTCTGACACCGTTGCACCGCGCATGGGCGTTCGGCGAGGCATTACGCCGCGCCTGCGACAAGGTGCCTGAGCGCATCGCGCTCATTGGCACCGGCGGCATTTCTCATTGGCCCTGCACGCCCGACTCAGGCAAGATCAACTTTGAGTGGGACCAGCAGTTTATGACCCGCTGGGCCAACAATGATAAGGAAGGCCTTTTGTCGTACACCGATGAAGAAACGTACCGTGACGGAGGTCAGGGCGGGTTTGAAATCCGTACCTTCATTTCAGTAGCGGCGGCTGCGCGAGGTAAAGGCGAGATTCTGTACTGCGAGCCCATTCCTATTTTCGCCGTAACCTGCACGGCAGCAGTCATGGCCGTAGAGTAACCCGGCTTTCCTGTCGACATTCAGCCACGCCCTTCACGGGGCGTGGCTTTTTATTTGGCCAATGCCGTGTTCAACTGAAGCAAGAGGCATTTGCCTTGCGAGGCGCAGAAAGCTGGGTCAAGATTCAGGTTGGGACAAAATTTCTTGACGCTCGAGTAATACGCCTTCTATATATCGGAGGCGTTCCTCTTTTTCGCTGTCGCTGCCCTGGCTCGGCAGTATGGACTCCGCTATTTGGTAGGCATACAGGGTAAATGCCCGGGCTCGTGCTTCAGCCTCGTTGTGCCCTAATGCAGCAAAACTGCGGGCAATGTAATTAAGACGAGTAGTATCAACTTCGTCCACGAAGCGGCGGGCCATCGGATCGCGTCGCGCCCAGGCACGGATTGCTAGTTCGATGGCGGCGGCTCGACGCGCAGTGCGGCCCCGAAAGGGCAGGGTAAGGAGTTCTCGCACCTGCTGCCGCGGATCGATCTTGCGGCGCTCGAAGCGGTCGATGACTTGTTGGGTAGCGGCATTGCGCCAGGTGGTGAGCACGCTTTCGAGTAACTCGGCGCGATGGCTGAAATGCCAATAAAAACTACCCCGCGTAACATCGAGCTGGCGTGCAAGTGTGTCGACTCGAACAGCATCGACACCATTGTCGACTAGCGTAGCCGTTGCTGCCTTGATCCAGTCGTCGCGGGTTAGCTGGGCACGAGAGGGTTTGGGGGAAGTGAGATGAGTTGGAGTCATGCGCACACGTCATGGGCGGTAGCGTACTAGTGTCCTGATTGTAGCGAGACTGCAGGCCGGCCGCAGTGACTGGGAAGCCCTTCCGGGCAAACCCCAAATGCGTGAATTCGGTCTCCGCATTACCATTCCATACAGTATCGTATGGATGACGGCGGTGGTCGTGTCTTTAGTTGATCGTTACTGCAACCTGACGGCGCCGTAGCCTCCAGACATTTCACGTGCAAAACGAGACGGCTCGCGGGCTGCAACAGGCAAGACTATGACAATCAACACTCTACAAGAAGCGCGTTCGCCATCGAAGCTTGCCCTGGCGTTAGCTCAACCACGCATTCTGCGTGAAGATCGGCCCGATGGTTCGTTTGTTTTGCGCTCCGCAGAGCCTCTACTCCCCTACGACCGTTGCGTTGGCGACTGGCTGGTTCGATGGGCAAAAAGAACCCCCAATAACATCTTTCTGGCCGAGCGCATTGAAGGCGATGGTGTTCAGTGGCGCACGCTGACCTATGCCCAGACATTACAAAAAGTGCGTCGCCTGGCCCAGGGGTTGCTTAACCTTGATCTTGACCCTACGCGGCCTATCGTGTCCGTATCCGATAATAGCGTCAACCTGGCTTTGCTGGGATTGGCGGCCATGCACGTGGGCCGGGTCATTGGTTTGGTGTCGCCTTCGTATATTCGAATGACGCGCAATTACTCGAAGGTGCACGGCATTCTTCAGCAGTTAAGGCCCGCCATGTTGTACGCGGAGGACGGTGAAGTATTTCGTGAAGCGATCGAGTCATCTGGCGTGGCTTGTCCTGCGGTCTATACGCGCAACGTCCCCGTGGGCGCTTTGGAGTTCAACGCGCTGTATGCCGAGCCGACCACAGAGGTCGATCAACTTTTTCAGGCGCTTCACGCAGACCAACCCGCCAAACTGTTGCTAACGTCGGGATCCACCGGTCGTCCGAAAGTGGTTGTTAACACGCACCGCATGCTATGTGCTAATCAGCAAATGGTGGCACAAGTATGGAAGTTTATCGATGAAGCTGCACCTCGCGTGGTGGACTGGCTCCCGTGGAGCCACACATTCGGGGCGAATCATAACTTCAACATGGTGCTGCGCAATGGGGGTAGCTTTTATATCGACGATGGCCGTCCTCTGCCGGGTTTGATCGAACGCAGCATTGAGAACATTCGTTCCGTGCGCCCGACGTTGTACTTCAACGTGCCCAGGGGCTTCGACGCCATGCTGGGCTTTCTCGAAAAAGACGACCAATTCGCCCAAAGCTTCTTTCAACCGCTGGATCTGCTTTTCTATGCTGGCGCCGCGCTCCCCATGGCGGTTTGGCGTCGCTTCGAGGAATTGGCCAAGCCATGGCGTGAAACACCGTTGTTCTTCACCACATCCTGGGGCGCGACAGAAACTTCGCCTCTTATAACCAGTGCGCACTTTGTCATCGACCACCCCGGGAATATCGGGGTGCCGGTACCGGGCACGGAGGTTAAATTTGTACCCACCGAAGGTCGCTACGAACTACGCGCTCGAGGGGTCAATGTATTCCAGCAGTACCTGGACGAACCCGAGCGGACGCGCGAGGCGTTTGATGAAGAGGGCTTCTACCGATTGGGTGACGCGGGACGCCTGGCTGATCCTAACAATCCTGCTGCGGGCATTTTGTTCGATGGCCGGGTGGCGGAAAATTTCAAGCTTATTACCGGTACTTGGGTCGCCGTCGGCGTTATGCGGCTGCGCGCACTATCGGCCCTGACGCCCCTGGCCCAAGACATTGTCGTTACCGGTCACGATCGGGATGAAGTGGGCCTCATGGTGTTTCCCAGCCCCGCTCTGCGCGCCTTGGCGGGTGATGTTGAAGGCAAACTCGATGGTCAGGCCTTGGGTCAGCATCCAGCCGTACAGAATCGTATACGCGAGGCTCTTGGCCCGCTCTATGAAGGGGCCGGCTCATCTCAGCGTGCGCGTCGAGTAATTATTTTGTCGTCGCCTCCCAGCCTGGACGATGGCGAAATTACCGACAAGGGGTATGTAAACCAGCGCGCTGTTCTCGAACGGCGGGCAGCCGAGGTTGACCGGCTATATTCTGATGATCCTTCGGTAATACATATTGGCCCGTAACCTGCGCGACGAAGCGCGAACCGTGCGGGAATGCCCGGCAGCGTGTCGGGTACCACAAAATCAACCTATGCCGACCGACTGCAGCGCGCAGCGTAAGGCCCTCGTTCGTGCGCGTGCCCGGTTGGGCGTCTCCCAACGGTTCCTGGCTGTCGACACCGCGGGCTGTCCCGACGCGCCAGAGATCGCGCAGGAGTGCAGGAGGCAGAGACTGCCACTCTCGTGTTGATGCTTCTAAAGCAACATGTTCGACGCAAGAGCACAGGCCCTTACGAAGGATCAGCTTTTATCCTTGCGCCGAGGACGCTTCCAGTTCTCGATCGTACGTTGCGGGGCACGGGTTAAGGTAAGCTGTTCCGCAGGGGCGTCACGGGTCAGCGTGGTGCCCGCGCCCAGGGTTGCCCCGCGGCCCACCCGGATCGGTGCCACGAGCTGCGTGTCTGATCCAATAAAGACATCATCTTCGATGACAGTACGGTGCTTGTTGGCTCCATCGTAATTGCAGGTGATGGTGCCCGCACCAATATTCACGTTCTTTCCAACGGTCGCATCCCCAACATACGACAAATGATTGGCTTTGCTGTCGTCCCCCAGCGTGGAGTTTTTCACCTCGACAAAGTTGCCAATCCGGCTTCTCTCACCTAGACGTGTACCCGGACGGAGGCGCGCGTAAGGTCCAACAATGGCCTCCGCACCAATGTCGGATTCATCAATGTGAGAAAAGGCCTCAACGCGTGCCCCAGGGCCCACCGAAACGTTACGCAATACGCAATAGGGGCCGATATGAACCCCATCAGCCAGCTCCACTTCTCCCTCGAAAACGCAGCCGACATCGATAAATACGTCGCGTCCACAAACCAGGCCCCCACGTACTTCAATGCGATTCGGGTCGGCAAGCGTCACACCCGCATTCAGCAACGATTCGGCGTACTGACGCTGGTAAATGCGCTCGAGTTCGGCTTGTTGCATCCGGTTGTTGACACCCAACGTTTCCCAAGGCGCCTCAGGTTCTACCGTCGCTACCGGAATGCCCTCGGTGACGGCCATGCCGATGACATCGGTGAGGTAATACTCGTTCTGAGCATTGTGATTGTCGAGACGTTGCAGCCAATTATTGAGGCGTTCGGTAGAAACCGCCAAAATTCCGGTGTTCACCTCGGTGATGGCTTGTTCTTCGGGCGTAGCATCCTTTTGCTCCACAATGCGCACCACACGTCCGTCGTGGTCGCGCACGATACGCCCGTAACCAGTGGGGTCGTCGAGTTGCACAGTGAGAATCGCTAGCCCATGCTTTGCAGCCTGTACCAGGCGGTGCAGCGTGGACACGCTCACGAGGGGTACGTCGCCATACAGGATGAGCGTAATTCCGTCTTGTACCACCAAAGGCATCGCTTGCTGCACCGCGTGCCCCGTGCCCAACTGCGGCTCTTGCAGCGCGAAGGCGACGTCGGTCTGACCTGCGCATGCTGCTTGCACCAGTTCTGCACCATGCCCGGTGACCACTACCATACGATTGGGCGAGAGCGCCCGGGCGCTTGCCATGACATGTGCCAACATGCTGCGTCCTGCCAAGGTGTGTAACACCTTGGGGCGATTGGAGCGCATGCGCTTTCCTTTGCCGGCGGCAAGAATAACCACGTTCAACATGTACAACTTCCGAGTGTTAATAATCCTGCTTTACTGTACTGCTCAGTGTAGGGCAACGGCATACGGCAATTGGTGCATGGGTTAAACAGGTTGTACGCGACTGTAACTAAAACTATTCAGCGTGATCTCCGCTTGTCCCTTTGCGAGCAGACGTGTTGCGCGTCTTGTTTGTGCGCTTGTTAGGCGATTTTCCGCCCGCCGTGGTGCTCGCATCTTTTGGACTTGCCGCGGACGTGCCCTGGGTTGGAAAAGAGGCTGCCGCAGCAGTAGCGATCTGGTTGAACTGGCTTTGCAATGCATTCCACCACGCTTGTTGCGCTGCGTTCAAGGAGTGCATCGGGTCGCTGGCACCTGGGGGCGCCGATGTCGCCGCGCCTTCTTTCGTCTTGTCCTCGGGCGTGGCTGTTTGTGTGGACCCGTCACCCGGCGTAGGACCTTCTGAGCCGGTCGCAGATGGGGTTCGATCGGTCGCTGTGCGCTGATTTTCAGGGCTAGCGCCCGCTGAGGCTGGGGTGGGGTGACCTGCAAAAGGGAAGAAGGCCGACCACCCGGGAGCGCCCATCGGGGCGTCGGGCGCAAGTTTGGTCATGCTTTCCGTGAAAGACTGCAGCGTGGACAAGGTGAGCCGCTGTACTTCCAGCGCTTGAATGGTGGCCTCTAGCATGCTCAGATTCAGCTTGAGCCAGTGTTCGACTGCACGAAGTTCCGTCACGCGCCGCTCCAGATCAGCAAGGTTGAAGGGCTGAGCCCCAGGTAACCCTACCGGCGTCCCGCCCGCTGCGCCAAGCGAAGCCCAGGCTTTCTGCATCATCTCAAAACTCTGGGTAAGCGGGTTGGTGCCGCCGTGTTCCGCAGAACCCGTCATGCCTGGAAACATGAACGGGTTGGTATAAGGGTTAGTCATGACGGATTCCTCCGTAGGATGGGTGACTTTTCCTGATTATCCACCAAGTGCAAAAAGGTGGCTAAGGAAGTCGATGCGGCAATAATTGGACTATGTGTGGCACGCTGCGACCAAGAGGATGTTGGTGACAAGGCAAGGTAACAAAGTGTCAGCGGACCGTCTGACCTCACAAAGCATTGCGTTCGTCCTGCGAAGACGAGCGCCGCTTTGAATGAATATTTTTCCACTCGTTACTTGGCGTACCGGTAAGACCCGGACTGCTATGTCGAGGCAAGTTTTAAACTACATTCGTAGGTGAACTCGTTTGTCTCGCAACCCGCGTCTCTCATGCGGGAAGTGCCCCTGAGCGGTGTGTGAGGTTGTGAATCTGAGAAACGTTTGTCAATTTCATCGTTCGAGTAGACACCCCAGCCGATCATGAGCGCGAGCAACTCTCCGATGGTGAGGTGGTGAATAGTAATGCAGATACACCTACTCGAGCTTGAAGCCGCCATCAATTTTTGGCGGGCACAAAAGCCTTCTTCCCCGGACGCGTTTCAATTGGCGCCTGAAGTAGCAGCGCTGGCCGAGCCGTATGCTCTCATGATTCTGTCACAGTGCACCGAGCTCGAAGAAGGGCGTTTATCGGTAGCAGCACGTTCAGCCCTGCAGGTCTGGCGGGCAACCCAGGGAAATCAGAATGGATAGCGCCGCTTCGACGGTGAACGCGCCTTGTTCGATCATTTGCAGCACTTCCTCACGACTCGCCTGGCGGATTTCCTCGACCTCGCCATCCAGATTTTTCGGGGTAAAGCCAGCAGGGATGACGCAGTCGGTGACCCGCGTATGCTCGACTTGATAACCCTCCGGCACGACGCGGCGCACAATGAATACCCCTCTGGGGTGAATGTTGGCTAAATGGTCCGGCAGTAAACCGGCTTCCTCGTTGCTTTCCCGCAACAGCGCTTCTTTAGGGGTTTCCCCGGATGCTATCAGACCACCAACCAGTGTGTCCCACTTTCCCGGATCCGTGTTTTTGTGGCTGGCTCGCCGGGCAATCCAGAAGTTTTTGTCCGGTGTATACGCGTTTAAATGAACTGCATAGGTCGTGAGTCCCAAAGGCCGCATGACCGCGCGCTCGATCGCACCCAGTAATTGCCCGTCCGGAGCCCGGACATCTAATAACTCGTCCCGCCATCCCTTGAGCAGCCCCTGTTGCTTTAGAAAACAAGCAATGTTGCTCAGGTTTTCATGATCCGCAGGCAGGTCGAGGGTTTGGCTCACGGCGTCGCCGGATGTAATCTGCAGTAATGCTTCAGCAACTGCAGGTGAAGCCCACCCGCATGAATGTCCGTTAATCCGCACGCGCCAGCTGCTCGCAGGCGGCGGCGCGCTGGTTTCCAGCTTAAGTCGACGCCAGAGCGCGTGGAGAGCATCATCACGAGGGGTATTTAGCATGCGCACAAAAATTGTTCCTGAGGTCCCGAGAATCTTTGGACGATTTTAGACAACACCTTATAATCGGTGAGCTTAATAAATATGGACTTCGCGCAGCCTGATCTTTATCTTTAGAAACACCTGTAACAGGCGCTACGCAGCGGGGCGAGCAGTTGGCATACCCGGGAGGCAGTTGGGTGCCATCGGCTCGGAAAAGAAGAATCGATGTGCTTCGAGGTCAACATGAAGAAGTGGTTGGGAGGGTGCTTTAGTGTTATCGGCACAGTGGCGTATGCCGGGGTGGCTGCTGCCCTCGAAATGGGAGACAGTCCCGGCGGTCCCAAGGTAAACCAGTTAAACCTGCCAACGCCGATGACCCCCATCGCGGCCGATATCATGTGGTTACATTGGCTGCTGTTGGGAATCTGTGCGCTCATTTTTATTGGTGTCTTTGGGGTTATGTTTTACTCCATCTGGGCGCACCGAAAATCGCGGGGGGTAAAGCCTGCCACCTTCCACGAAAGCATAGGGGTTGAAATCACCTGGACGGTAATACCGTTCCTGATCATTATTGCCATGGCGATGCCGGCGACAAAGACCGTGGTCGCCATGAAAGACACCAGCAACTCCGAGATCACAATCAAGGCTACCGGATATCAGTGGAAGTGGGGGTATGAATACCTCGACGGCCCCGGCGCCGGTATCTCCTTCCTGTCTCATCTGTCCACACCCCGGGCTCAGATTGATAACCTCGAGCCCAAAGGGGTCAACTACCTGCTTGAAGTCGACCGACCTATGGTCGTGCCGGTGGATACCAAGATACGCGTTGTGACGACAGCGGCCGACGTCATCCACTCCTGGATGGTGCCAGCGTTCGGCGTCAAACAAGATGCATTTCCGGGCTTGTTACGAGATACCTGGTTCCGCGCCGAGAAGACCGGCGAGTACCGCGGGCAGTGCGCCGAGCTTTGCGGTAAAGATCACGCCTACATGCCTATTGTGGTTAAGGTGGTCGAGCGTCCCGAGTACGACGCATGGGTTCAAGAGCAACTGGCACTGATGCAGGCCAGCGCCGACGACCCCACGCGCGAGTGGGAAGCTGACGAGCTCATCGCTCGCGGTGAAAAGGTGTATGCGGCAAATTGTGTAGCGTGCCACCAGGCAAACGGGGAGGGCATGCCCGGTGCGTTCCCTGCGCTGGTCGGATCTCCCGATGTTCTTGGCCCTGCGGAAGCGCACATAAAAACGGTGTTGCATGGGCGTCCCGGTACGGCAATGGCCCCCTTTGCACACTTATCCGATGTAGAGCTTGCAGCGGTAATCACTTACACGCGTAATGCCTGGTCTAACGCCGGCAAAGGTGAAGAGCCGGTTGTACAGCCTGCAGCAATTGCCGCCTCGCGTTGAAGAATCGACGGGCGCGCCCAGAGCCGTGCCCACTGACATCTATGAAGATTTGCGCCGAACCAAGTGAACGGCGCGATGAGCAGCAGTAAGGAGCCACCATCATGAGTAGCACTGCTATCGACCACGTGCCAGGCCACGAGCATGATCACGCGCACGACGCGCCTAAAGGCTGGCGTCGGTGGCTGTTTGCCACCAACCATAAAGACATCGGCACGATGTACCTATTGTTCTCACTAACCATGTTAATGGTTGGTGGGCTCTTGGCTTTATTGCTGCGAACCGAGCTCTATTCCCCGGGCATACAGTTCTTTCAACCCGAGCTCTTTAACCAGTTCACGACCATGCATGGCGTGATCATGGTCTTTGGCGCGATCATGCCGGCCTTCGTCGGTTTTGCAAACTGGATGATTCCCTTGCAGATCGGCGCTGCCGACATGGCCTTTGCACGCATGAACAACCTGAGCTTTTGGTTGCTGCCAGCGGCGTCGGTGCTGCTCGTGCTGTCGTTCTTTATGCCGGGTGGCGCCACGGGAGCAGGCTGGACCATGTACGCGCCTCTGTCGGTACAGATGGGCATTGGTCAGGATCTGGCCATTTTTGCGCTGCACCTAATGGGAATCTCTTCCATTATGGGCGCAATCAACATTATCGTGACGGTTCTGAACCTGCGTGCACCGGGTCTCACGCTGATGAAGATGCCGCTGTTTTGCTGGACGTGGCTTATTACGGCGTACCTGCTGATTGCTGTGCTTCCCGTCCTGGCCGGTGCCATCACCATGATTCTTACCGACCGTCATTTCGGCACCGCATTCTTTAACCCGGCAGCAGGTGGCGATCCAGTTTTGTATCAGCACTTGTTCTGGTTCTTCGGTCACCCCGAGGTCTACATCATGATCTTGCCGGCGTTTGGCATCATATCCATGATTGTGCCCACGTTCGCCCGTAAGCCGCTCTTTGGTTACGCTTCCATGGTGTACGCGACTGCCGCCATCGCCGTGCTTTCATTCCTGGTCTGGGCGCACCATATGTTTACGGTGGGCATGCCAGCGGCGGGGCAGTTGTTCTTTATGTACGCCACGATGCTTATCGCTATTCCAACCGGCGTTAAGATCTTTAACTGGGTGGCCACCATGTGGCGGGGCTCTATGACGTTCGAGACCCCCATGTTGTTTGCCATCGGTTTTATCTTTGTCTTTACGGTAGGCGGCTTTACGGGCCTGATTTTGTCCGTGGCCCCCATCGACATCCAGGTGCACGACACCTATTACGTCGTTGCCCACTTCCATTACGTACTCGTGGCCGGATCGCTGTTCGCCTTGTTCGGCGGCACGTACTACTGGCTACCCAAATGGACGGGCACGATGTACGACGAGAAACTGGGCAAATTGCATTTCTGGTCGACGTTGATTTCGTTCAATATCACCTTCTTCCCGATGCATTTCATGGGGTTGGCGGGCATGCCGCGCCGTTACGCCGACTACGCTATTCAGTTCACCGATTTCCATCGTATTGCCACGCTGGGGGCGTTCTGGTTTGGCTTATCGCAGTTGCTGTTCATTTACATCGTCTACAAGGCCTACCGGCACAAAGGTCAGGTTGCCACGGCCAACCCCTGGGGCGCCGAAGGGCTCGAGTGGACGGTGCCTTCGCCGGCGCCCTGGCATACCTTTGAAACGCCTCCTGTGGTGAAGTAGTGGTAGTCAACTTGAAGCGAGTTGTAACGTGACACCCGAAGAGAAACGGCGCAAGAATGTGCGCACCGGTCTCATCCTGGCCTCGATTGCCCTGGTCTTCATGCTGGGGTATATCGCCCGTCGCATTCTCTTCGGGCCCTGAAGCGGTACGTGATGTCGAAATCGAACGAGCCCAAGCCTAAGCCCGGGTTTTTTCATAGTCTGCTCGCGGTACTTTGGGGCATGTTGGGCTTGCGACGAGGCAAGGCGTATCGAGAGCAAGATGATCACCTGAACCCGTTTCATGTGCTGTTGGCGGCGCTAATCGCGCTGGTCGTATTCATTGCAGTACTACTGTTTTTCGTGCGGCTGGCTGTTAGTTGACAGGTGCGGCACAAACAAGCGGGCAGTTAACGCCCATACAAGCCATAAGATGAAAAAAGTGTTGGTAGGAGAATTGACATGAGTGCGAGCCAGACGGTACAAGAGCGCGCGAACGCTCCGTACTATTACGTACCGGGCATGTCGGGCCATCCGATTCGAGCGGCGCTCTCGATGCTGCTTTTCGTAATCGGCTTGACGCTCTGGTTTAATGGTCTACCGGGCGGAAAGTGGGTCACCTACGCGGGTGTCATCTGCTTTCTGCTGGTGTTGTACTTCTGGTTCGGCGACTCAATTAAAGAGTCGGAAGGCGGTCTGTACGGCAGGCGCGTCGATGTTTCCTACCGCTGGAGCATGGCCTGGTTTATTTTCTCAGAGGTCATGTTCTTCGGCGCCTGGTTCGGTGCCTTGTTTTACGCCCGGGTTATTACCACGCCTGACTTGGCCAACTTAGATCACAGCATGTATCTTTGGCCGGATTTCACGGGCGTGTGGCCGCACTTCGGGCCAGCAGGTATTGTCGAACCCTACGCGCCCATCGGGCCTTTCTGGTTACCCACTATCAACACGGCCTTGCTGCTGACGTCTGGCGTTACGCTCACGATTGCACACTACGCCCTCATAGCGAACAAGCGGTCAAAGGCCATTTTCTGGCTTGCCCTCACGGTTATTCTGGGTGCTACCTTCTTGGGTTGCCAGGTCTTCGAGTACGTGCACGCTGTGAACGATATGAACCTGAAGATCAATTCAGGCATCTTCGGTTCTACGTTTTACATGTTGACCGGGTTCCACGGCTTCCACGTGATGGTCGGCGGCTTGATGTTAGCCGTGGTATTGCGGCGCTTAATCCGGGGCGACTTCACCTCTAAACACCACTTCGCCTTCGAAGGCGCAGCGTGGTATTGGCACTTCGTTGATGTGGTCTGGCTTGGCTTGTACCTGGTCGTCTACTGGTTCTGATACAGCAGACTGCTTGCACTGGAAAGCCTGGCCCGCCCGGGCTTTTCTGCCTTGCCCCGAAGGCCGGCATGGCCCGCATGGGGATGTAGTTTTCGATCGTTTTGCGGTGGCGGTGCGGCGTGGCCTTTGCTTTAATACAGGATGCGCCTATCGAATGCCGGTGGAGTCTATCCAACCCAACTGGTGGGCCAAAAGTACAAACAGGAAGAGGGCGACAGAAAGGCCGATGCGAACGGTTAAGGCTCTTACGGTGCGTGCCGAACCTTCTCGGTCTTTCATCAGAAAGTAAAGCGCTGAACCCAGGCTGACCAAAATGCCGGCAAATGCCAGCCCAATGAGAATACGCATGATTGTGCTCCACCCAACTTCTTATTATCGCAGTAATTGCAGGTGGTTCGGTGACGCAATCTGACGGTCAGCAGTATCGATGTCGAGGGCATGACGCGTGAGCAGGGGTGATGCAGCCAACCCGTCGGTCTCTCCCCGATCGACCGTCGCGCCTAAATCGGGCGGGTTGTACGGGTGGCGGCTGTGGTCTGCATTGGTGTTGCTGTTGATCTTGGCTGTTGCAACCTTGCGAGCCGGGTTCTGGCAGCTCAGTCGCGCCGATGAAAAGCGTGCTCTTCTGGCCGAGATTCAATCTGCAGACGCATTGGGGGCGCTGCCGTTATCGCCCACGGTCGCTGATGACGAGTTGGTCGAATGGCGGCAGGCTTGGGCGCGGGGGCATTGGCAGCCAGGCTGGACAGTTCTGTTGCAGAACCGCAATCATGAGGGCGTGCCGGGTTACTGGGTGGTGACGCCGCTGTGCCTCGAGTCGCCTGACGCCCCCGAACCCGATCTCCTACAGGGTCGGGCCATCGATTGCGATGCCGCGGTGGCTGTGTTGCGCGGCTGGTTTGCGCACCGCATCGGAGCCCGTGGGGTGGGCGATCCGGGTGGGGCGCAAGGTCACTCACACCCAAGCGCGGTCTCAAGTTCTGGACCAGCAGACTCGCATCCTGATCGACCCTCACAGGAATGGGATCCCTCCCTTGAGTTAGAGCCCCGCGCGGGGGCGGACGAACACGCTACGGTAGAGGGCCGTTTACTGGCGCGCATTCCCCGCATTTTCGAGTTGGGATCGATCACGGGCGCCGCCGAAGCGCCTCTCAACTGGGAATCCGGGGTGCCGGTAGTGCAGAACCTGGATCTGGATTC
>CAZMVM010000004.1:0-42398 GCA_964569785.1 uncultured Pigmentiphaga sp.
AATCGGAGTGAACAGGCCCGTGTAGGTCGCGGGATTGCTGCGAGGAGTACGTCCAATGGGGCTTTGGTCGACGTTGATAATTTTGTCGAAATGCTCGAGGCCGGAAAGAGATTCATAAGGGGCGGGCTCGCTTTGGCTCTTGTGCAGATGACGCGCCACCGCAGCCGCCAGAGTGTCGTTAATAAGCGTCGACTTGCCCGAGCCCGACACCCCACTAATACAGATGAGCCGGCCGGCGGGCAGATGTAAATCGACCCCTTTGAGGTTGTTGCCGGTGCAACCCGTCAGTGATAACCAGCGTTGCGCGGGCTCGTCCTTGCTGGGCTTGCTATTTCGTGGCAACACCGGCCGGCGCTCGGGGATTGCAATTTGACGTGCGCCGCTGAGATATTGGCCCGTCAATGAATCGGGGTTAGCGACGATGTCAGCGGGCGTTCCCTGTGCCACGATTTGGCCCCCCTGTTCGCCGGCACCTGGCCCCATGTCGACCACATGGTCGGCTGCTCGAATCATGTCTTCATCGTGCTCGACGACTATGACGGTGTTGCGTAAGTCGCGCAGATGACGCAGGGTCTCGATGAGCCGGTCGTTGTCGCGTTGGTGGAGCCCGATAGATGGCTCATCCAGCACGTACATCACGCCGGTAAGGCCGGAACCAATCTGACTGGCCAGCCGTATTCGCTGTGCTTCGCCTCCGGATATTGTGTTGGCACTGCGGTCGAGCGACAAGTAGGTAAGGCCCACGTTATTGAGGAACCGCAGGCGCGCGATTATTTCATGTACGATGCGTTGAGCGATTTCTCCGCGGGCGCCGGACAGGGTTAGCTCGCTAAACCACTCGAGGCATCGCGCCAGGGGCATGGCCTCGACTTCGAAAATGGCCAGACCCCGGTCGTCGTTTTCGTCGGAGCCAATGAAAACATGTCGCGCTTCTTCGCGCAATCGGGAGCCCTCGCATGCCGGACATTGGCGAATGTTGCGATACTTGCCCAACTCCTCGCGCACATTGGCCGAGTCGGTTTCTTTCCACCTTCTTTCAAGGTTCGGAATGATGCCTTCAAAGGCATGCGAACGTACTGTGCTGCGTCCGCGCTCGTTTAGGTAGGTGAAGGGAATTTCCTCATCGCCCGACCCGAATAGAATGATATGGCGCACCTTGTCGGGGAGATCCTGGAACGGGGCGTTGACGTCGAAGTTGTAGAACGCGGCCAGGCTCACCAGCATTTGATAGTAAAAGGAGTTGCGTTGATCCCAGCCGCGGATGGCGCCCGCGGCCAGGCTCAGCTCTGGAAACGCCACCACCCGCTTGGGGTCGAAGAACCCTACTGTACCGATCCCGTCGCAATCGGGGCACGCGCCTGCCGGGTTGTTGAAACTGAATAACCGGGGTTCGAGTTCCGGCAAGCTGTAGCTGCAAATAGGACAGGCATAGCGGCTAGAGTAGAGGTGTTCGCGGCCTGTATCCATCTCGAGGAGAATCGCGCGCTCTTCGCCCAAGTCAAGAGCGACTTCCAGGCTTTCCGCCAACCGTTGCTCAATCCCGGGACGTATACGCAGCCGATCGATGACAACGTCGATATCGTGCTTGTCGTTTTTCTTGAGGGAAGGCAGGCCCTCGAGCTCGAACATGTCCCCGTTGACGCGCAACCGCACGAACCCACGCGCTTGTAGGGCTGCCAATTCCGATTCGAAGCTGCCCTTGCGGCCGCGAGCAATAGGAGCGAGCAGGGCAACCCGGGTGTTTTCCGGCAAGGCAAGCGTGGCATCCACCATTTGGCTCACGCTTTGCGCCGTGAGTGGCTGTTGGTGGTGCGGGCAGTACGGCGTACCCACGCGCGCGTAAAGGAGCCGCAAATAGTCGTGGATTTCCGTGATGGTGCCGACGGTGGAGCGTGGGTTGTGACCGGCCGACTTTTGCTCGATGGAGATTGCCGGCGATAATCCCTCAATGAGATCGACGTCCGGTTTCTCCATCAGCTGCAAAAACTGACGGGCATACGCTGACAGACTCTCGACGTAACGGCGCTGGCCTTCAGCGTACAGCGTGTCGAAAGCCAGCGACGATTTCCCCGAGCCAGACAAGCCGGTAATCACCGTGAGGCGTTCACGGGGGATATCTAGCGAGATATTTTTCAGATTGTGGGTACGGGCGCCCCGGATACGAATTACATCCATTGCGATCAGCCGAAGCAAACCGAGATTATCGCACCTCCTTGTTACTATAGCGCGCTGCGTGTTTTTCCTATTTTTTCATGTCCACTGAATCAGCCCTTCCAGAATCGTTTCGGATGACGGCGGCCGAGCGGCGCGCAAGCGTTGCCCTGGCTGGTTTGTTCGCTACCCGCATGTTGGGGTTATTTCTGCTCATGCCGGTGTTCGCGGTTGCAGCTCAGAGTCTGGTCGGAGGTACTGACCCGGCGCGGGTGGGCCTCGCCTTGGGTATGTACGGGCTCACGCAGGCGATCATGCAGATACCGTTTGGGCTGGCTTCCGACCGCCTGGGCAGAAAGCCTGTGGTCTTGGCCGGCCTTGCTCTGTTCGTCCTGGGCAGCGTGGTTTGTGCGATTACGGATGACATTTTCTGGGTCACGATTGGCAGAGCCATTCAGGGTTCAGGCGCCATCTCGGCGGCCGTCACGGCCTGGCTCGCTGACCTCACGCGCGACGAGGTGCGTACCAAGGCCATGGCCATCGTGGGAAGTTCGATTGGTTTGGCATTTGCCGTTTCTTTAGTCGCCGCGCCGGTGGTGGTCGGGTGGGGCGGACTGTCGGGTCTGTTCTGGACCATTACCCTTTTGGGTGTCCTGGCGTTCCTGGTGGCCCTCATACTGGTGCCTGTACCGTCGCAGTCCCAGGCTGCCGCGCCTGCAAAGGTGCCGGTCAGGGCGGTCGCCCAGCAGCCGGATTTGATGCGCTTTAATTTCGGTGTGTTCGTGTTGCACCTGATACAGGTTGCTTTGTTCGTGGTGGTTCCTACCTTGCTCGCGCAGACAGGCGACTTAAAAGCGGGTCAGTTGTGGAAGGTCTATCTTCCCGTGATTGTGGTTTCGTTCGCGTTCATGATCCCGATTGTGTTTGCCGCGGAAAAGCGTGCAGCTCACCGAAACGCTTTGCGGGGCGGGGTGGCGGGATTAGCGCTGGTTTGTGCCTGCCTACCGTTTGCGAGTACACAATTCACTGCACTGGTCGTGGCATTGACGGCATTCTTCGTTGCCTTCAATGTGCTCGAGGCGTTGCAGCCGTCAATGGTGTCTCGCATTGCGCCGGTCGAGTTCAAAGGGCTAGCGCTGGGCTTTTACAATACGTCGCAGGCCGCTGGTTTATTCACTGGTGGTGCACTTGGCGGGTGGTTGGCGGCGCAGGGCGGGTCGAACGCGGTCTTTATTGCGGCCGCCGGGCTGGCATTGATTTGGCTGGTGGCCGCTTGGCGCATGCGTCCCTTGCCTCCTCCAAACCGAGCGGCACAATTGCGTGAACAGCTGCACGATGTGGTTTGAGCCAGCCAAGAGTTTGCAACCTTTCATCCCGCTTACTCATCGTCGGCGCGTCCTCGCTATTGGCGCTCAGGTGGGTTCTACTACTACGTATATTTGCGCATTGCAGTCAGCCCCTATCACGCTCATGATTGCGCGCTGAACATCCTCTTATGGAGTACTGACATGGCTTCAGTGAACAAGGTAATTCTCGTCGGCAATCTTGGCCGCGACCCGGAGGTGCGTTACAGCCCAGATGGCGCGGCGATCTGTAACCTATCCGTTGCGACCACCTCGGTGTGGCGTGATAAGGCAACGGGGGAGCGCCGGGAGGACACTGAATGGCACCGTGTCGTTCTATACGGCCGTCTGGCTGAGATCGCGGGTGAATACTTAAGAAAGGGCCGGCCCGTCTATATCGAAGGACGTTTACGAACGCGTAAGTGGCAAGACAAAGAGGGCATCGACCGCTACACCACCGAAATTATCGGAGATCAAATGCAGATGCTCGGCGGCCGTGACAGCGGAAGCTCCGATTTCGGCTACGAAGCTGCACCCAGATCTCAACCTGAACCACGGGCACCGGCGTCTAGCATGAGTACGCCCACTTCGGGCGGGCCGGGCGGATTCGCAGACATGGATGACGACATCCCGTTCTGATTTCATCCCTCCGATCTGGAAACTGCAGCGCTGTACCGTCTACGGCCTGTCGTTGCTAACCAGGGCGTTGCACCGATACCTTGCAACGGCGCTGACTACCCTCGCATTCGGTGTGGTGTCTGCCATCGTGTATGCCGAGGAAACCTCGCCACCAGTCTCTAGCTTGCGCCTCACCGTGCGCTACAGCTTCGATTCCACAGTCAATCCAGGTGGGCCTGCAGGGCCGCCCTTGACCGAGTACGTCAGCGGGCGGGTCCGAACGGGTGTGTTGACACCGTTCGGCGAGTTCGTGCAGACGGGTGTTTCCCAGTATGACTCGACCGCCGGGCACGGAGAGTATCTGCACGAGGACGCCTTTTGGCGCGTCAGCTTACCGCAGTCTGGCCTTGAACTTCAGGCAGGTGATCTGACGGCCGGCCATGCATTTCTCGGGGCGCCCTCGGTTCGTTTCAGCGGGATTCAGTTAAGGCGTGGGGCTGGGGCGCGTGCGATCGAAACCATCGAGGCTCTCACGCCTGAGCCCGCTGCGTTTCGAAATGTCGATCCGGGCTCCTGGAGCTGGGATGCGCTGTCGATCGCTTCCACGGTCGACGGTCCACCGCTGGGGGCGGGCAGCTCGGCGTTCTCCGTGCAATTCGGCCACTTGCGTGGCGATCACTCCCTGACTACGCACGCGGACCGCGTTGCTGCCGGTCGCGTGCGTTATGGTCTGCCACACGAAGTCGCGATTGAAGCGCACGCGGGTCGTTTGGGGGCGCTCCGTCATCGGGCCTTGGGATTGATCGTAGGAGCGCCCCGCTGGGGGCGATTCGGGCTAAGTTCCCTGCACAGGCGGGCACCCGGCTATGCAGGGACACATTGGTCGGCTACCTTCGACGGCTCAATGGGAGCTGTCCGTTATTTCGCGGGCGCGCAGCAACAACGGTGGCGTCTCGCCGATCCTCCAGGTGGCGGGCAGCGGTACAGCAGTATGTTGGATATGGGCAGTTCTTACCGCCGTGCGTATGCGCTGGGCCTTTCCACCCCTTCCTGGGTCGCAGATTCTGGGCGACTACGAATCAATTATCTATACGGCGCCCGGTTCAATACCTCAGCGACGACTACGCTGCTCAATGTTGCCCATGCTGCACCCCTAGCGAGAGCGGGCCGCTGGTACGCGGGTGGGTTCGCCGACCTGGACGAGCACCAGTTCGGCGTATTCCTCGGGCTCTCCATGCCGTTGGGGCGCGCAGCGCCGTCAGCCCTGCGTCCATCGGCGGCTCCGATCCGTCGTCCTGCGGTATCAACGTTAAGGCAAGGGCCTGTGTCGGTGTCGGGTTTTGGCTCGTACGACCCACAGCATGGCGTACGCATCGAAAGCAGCCTCAGTCGAAAGTACGCCGAGGAGTTGCTGCGGGTGCAATAGGCAGAAGACTGTGCCGCCGTACAAGGTGCGTTCGGTGCCGCCTATAAAGCGGGGTCGACCTCGAGGTACGCAAATCGCGCCCTCTACTGATCACCGTTGGCCTGGCACACGCCTTCGGGCAGTCCCGCTCTACTGTGAGAAAACAGCGTGGAGGATCACGCCCGTGGCGACGCCAACGAGGAAATAGTCGGTGCCCACCCTAACCCAGCGGTGACCCGGCGGGGGGCGCCGAAACTTGCGCGCGTTCCAATCGTGCACGACATAGTGAGGGGCCAAGTACACATGGGGTAGCCGATCTCCGCGCTTCCAACGCGGGTGGTGCCGTACTGCATGGGGAGGAACCGCACGATAGCCCAGCACATGAGGGGGTGGACCGCCTTTGCGCTTGCGTTTAGCGTAGTGATGTTGGTCTTTATGCTTGTGACGGTGGGCGTGTTTGTGTTTGTGGTGATGCTTGTGCCCACGTTGCGAGTAGCTGCGATCATCGTAATAGCGTCGCGGACCATCGGCATAACTGGTTGGTGCCAAAATACCGGCACTGAACAGCGCGACGATTGCAGCGACCAAGAAGCGTTTCATAAGACCTCCACTTAGAGTCCCCTGCTACCAAGGCCCACACCGTAGTAGTGGCGGTTCTCGAGGGACGAAATGCCTGCTATTGCTGGCTAAAAGGCAGCTCAGACAACCAAAGTGTAGGCAGAAGCACGCGGGGAATTGTGAAGCAAAGGTGAAGGGTTGTAAGCGAGTGAAGGGCGCGGCGTGGGCCCGCGCGGCGATGTTCAATCGACAGCTCCTTGAGCTCGCAAGAAGGGCCGCTCAAGGTGGTAGGGGTGGTAGGGCGATAGTTTGCCGACGTCTTACGCTTCGAGTGGGAGAAGGTCGACAGACAAGTGAGCGAATGTAGTTCGAGCTGGTAGAACACTTTGACCTTTTCAGGCACACCGATTGCGCGCTGTCGTCGATCACCGACAGGTCAGCGCTCGCTGGCTTCGCTATTTGTGGTTAGGTCACTGAAAAGGTTTGTCGCAGTCTGATTGGCTTATGTTGAAAAAAGTCGACTAGGACAACGCCCGCCTGTGCCGCCATCTTTTATTCGAGGTGAACATGACCGATGACATTATGCGCGCCAGCCCCGCGGTAGCCGACACGGGTTGTGTGCGGTTCACCGTGTTTTTCGAACTGAAAGGCCCGCAGGTGTTTGAGGTGACGGAAGAAGCTCTACGGGCGTATTGCGATGCGCGCGGGGGAGGGGCAGAACAGCTGCTCGAGTCCTTTCGCCGTCATGAATCCGAAATTTTAGCGGTAGCGCGCTCTGCGATGAGTAGGGGCCATCCCGCGGTCTTGCGCTTGACCACAACGGATTTTCAAAAAAGCAATGACCGTAGCAGCGCCACCGCGGCAGCCGACGTAAACCAGGGGGCGCCCCGGGCTGGCGCCTGATCCGCCCCGCCCTATAAGCGATGCTTACTTTCGGTAGTTGGCCCACAGCCCCGGGCTGACGACCTCGAGCAAGTGCCCATCTGGGTCACGGAAGTACAAACTGCGTCCGCCTTGGGGCCAGTGTACTTCTCCTTCGATCGTAATATCGTGCTGCTGTAATTGTTCCCTCCAGGGCTCGATCGTTTCCTCAGCGACCGCGAAAGCGAAGTGTAGTCGTCCTTGCCCATCGTGCCCCGGAATCGTGCCGTGTGGCATGCGGGCGGGCTCTTCTGTCGTGCCGCGGGTGAAAAGCAGCAGCACGCTGGGGCCAACGGGGTATGCTGTTAATCGTTCGTCTGAGAACATAGGTTCAAGTCCGAGAACGCCTTCATAAAACGTCCGGGCGCGACGGATATCGTCAACGTACAACCCGGTTTCCAGAACTGCATTCAGTTGGGGTGGAATTCTTCTGGACATGGGGGATTCCTCAGTTGTCCGTCGTGTGCAGGGATGGCTCAAGCAAGTGCAAGTCCCGCGCGCGGTTAACCAATGCGAGAGTGTCAAATCTGAATTCGAGCAGCCAAACCGCACGCATGCGAGATCTCGGGCGCTAGGGAAGCTGAGGCCCCTCTGATTATTTTCGGGGCGCCCTTGAACGTGGTAGATCGTTCGGTGGTGTTAGAGCATTCTCTCGATATAATGCGGCTGGGCTGTTCGCAGCGTAAATTTCGTGTTACTAATATTTAACTTGTAAGTTCCGTATTGTGAGAAAAGCAAGGTTACGTGCCACGGGAGGCTTGCATGAGTGAAAATCTTGAAAACGCCGGTAGAAGGCGCTTACTGACGGGAACCGCAGGGGCAGTTGCAGCGGTTGCCATAGGGAACCAGGCGGTTGCCCAAGGTTCAGGTGCAGCCTCTAAGAGTGCGGATGCAGCTAAGGCGTCAGCAGAGGCAACACCTTTACCCGAGTACGCGGCTTGGAAAGACGCCGACAGCTTGATCGTCCACAGCGCTAATACGATCGAAACGCGCCGGCACGCATTTGGTGATGGCGTCATCACGCCCGCCAACCGGCTGTTTGTGCGCAACAACTTGCCGCCCCCAAGCCCATCTATTCTTGACGACCGCGACGCTTGGAAAATAAGCATCGAAGGTGTGAAGTCCCCGCGCACGTTTACCGTGGGCGAACTCAAAACTATGGGCATTGAAACCATGGCCACGGTGCTTCAGTGCTCCGGTAATGGCCGAGGCTTCTTTCCCCATAAGCCTAGCGGCACGCCGTGGGAAGTAGGTGCTGCCGGCTGCGTGATGTGGACGGGTGTTCCTGTCAAAGAAATAGTCAAAGCCGTAGGCGGCGTTGCTGACGGCATGGTTTACATGACAGGCACAGGGGGCGAGCCCATCCCCGAGGGGATCGACCCGAACACCATCATGGTCGAGCGTTCCGTGCCGCTTGAGGCAATGGAAGACGCCATGCTGGTCTGGGAAATGAATGGTGAGCCGCTTACCCTGGCCCATGGCGGTCCGCTCCGCCTGATAGTGCCCGGCTATACCGGTGTCAATAACGTCAAGTACATCAAGCGGCTTGCGTTTACCACCGAGCAAAGCCAGGCCCGTATTCAGCAAACTAGCTACCGGATCGCGCCCCTCGATGGTAAGCCTGCGCCCGATCAGCCCTCTGCCTGGGAAATGCCGGTCAAGTCTTGGGTCAACAGCCCAAATCCCGACAATACGGTGCAGGCGGGTCGCGTCGTTCTCAAGGGTGTGGCCTTTGGGGGCGTCAACCCCGTCGAGCGCGTCGAGGTGTCTGTCGATGGCGGCAAGAACTGGCAGCAAGCCAAGTTTGTGGGTCCCGACTTGGGTCGGTATGCGTGGCGCCAGTTTGCCTTGCCGGTTGAACTTAAGGCGGGTACCTACGAGGTCGTCAGCCGCGCGTTCGATAGCAAGGGCAACGAGCAGCTCGAGGAGCGGGATGAAAACTTCAGGGGTTATTTGAACTCCAGCTGGCGCGACCACGCGTTGCAATTAAAAGTGATCGCATAGTTACACATGAAAATATTGAAGTATGTGTACCACGCCATGTTTGGCGTGGTACTAATTTTTGGCTCCGCCTTTGCAAGCGCAACAGAATCCGCCAGCGAGCAAAGTGTTGAAAACGGCGCGGCGGACGGAGTTGACATAGACGCAGGACGTGCCCTGTTCTCGGAAAAAGCCACTCCGGCCTGCGCGGTGTGTCACACACTTGCCGACGCCGGTGCTGCCGGAACCATTGGTCCGTCACTCGATGAGCTCCAGCCGGATGCGCAACGCGTCGAAAGCGCATTGCGGGGCGGGGTAGGTGTCATGCCTGATTACTCAGCGCTATTAAGCGATGATGAGATCGCGTTACTAGCGCAGTATGTCGAGGCAGTCACGCGCTAGCATCCATGTATAGAGCGGCTGGGTTTAAAGGCTCAGCCGTTTTTTTTTGCGTCCCGCGTGGGCGCGTCTCACGCTTCTTAGGGCAGCTCTCGGTACGTTGGCGAAAGGGTACGGAGCGGAGCTGCCCGCGCGGCTGTCACCCTCCCGCGGCATCCCGGCGCATCGTCTGTCGATACACGTCGAATGCTGCATACTGCCACACCAGAACGTGAGCATGTTGTTGGCTCACCACGGATAGTATCGACGGTCATGTGGGAGCCTCCTTGTGCCGCGCAATACGCCTGGAGTTGGCACAGTTACTGATTGTCAGGTGCGGTAGGGTTTCGCCCGGGTACAGGAGAGATATTCGGTTGGCTACCGGCATTCTTATTAATTGATAGAAAGAGAAAGCGTGGCCGCGGCATGGAATCATGCCCCCTACAGCTTGTGCAGCGCTATCGGTGAGATGTTTCGATGCGCGTGACGAGGCAGAGTGGTCTGTCCCAAAGAGCGCTCTGGAAGTAGAATGGGTATTGGGCGTAATGTGGGAGAGTCGCTGTGAAAGCCGTTGCAGAAATTCTCAAATCCAAACCGAATAAAGCGGTCGTCACTATTTCACCCGATGCGCCGGTGTACGACGCGGTGAAGCTCATGGCCGAGCACAGCATCGGGGCACTGGTGGTGATGGAAGATGACGAGGTTGTGGGGATTGTTACCGAGCGTGATTACGCGCGCAAAGTAGTCCTGAAAAACCGTTCCTCAGATACCACTAAAGTCCGCGAGATCATGACAGAGGCGGTTATTTACGTGCGGCCTACCGACGACAACGAGTCCTGCATGGCCCTGATGACCGAAAAGCGATTGCGGCACCTGCCTGTCATGGACGATGGCAAATTGGTGGGTATTATCTCTATTGGTGACCTCGTCAAAGATATTATTAGTGAGCAGCAGTTCATTATTCATCAATTAGAACGATACATTGCAGGTGCGCGATAGGGCGCGCGGAGGCTTTGTCGCGTGGTTTGCACTTCGTTTGCAGATGCAAGAAGCGATAGCTTGAATGTCGGTAGCTGCATCTACTCGCCGAAAGCGTGAATGCAGATACTTTGTGTGTTGACGTGAAATGGGTTTCGTAAGTTGCCGTTATTTCCCAGCAGCGTGCTGAAATGTTTGGCTTGGGGCCGTGTTTCAATGGTTAGCAATGCACCGCAGCAGTACCATCAGTAAGAATGAACCGCCAATATAAGGAGATCAATTATGGCGCAGACTGATCCGGTTGAATCCAGGCTTGAACCCATGTTCGCTGAGGCGCTGCAAAGGCTTAGCGCTCGCTGGGGCTGGTTTGTCGCTTTAGGTGTGGCGCTAGCTGCCCTGGGCGTACTGGCTACGGTTTATGTGTTGGCAGCCACCGTAGTAAGTGTGCTATTTGTGGGTGCATTCATGGTGGCCGGAGGCATCGCCCAGCTCATTCATGCGTGGAAGCTCTCCGGCTGGCGCAGCTTTATGTGGTGGACGCTAAGCGGCGTATTGTACTGCGTTGCTGGTGGTCTCGTGCTTTACAGCCCTGGCACAGGGGCGGCCGTACTTACCTTGTTCTTAGGTGCTGCGCTTATTGCGGTCGGCGCGTTGCGTCTATGGATTTGGTTTCAACACCGCGCTCAACAAGGTTGGCAATGGTTAGCAATTTCAGGGCTTATCAGTCTTGCCGCTGGTGTGCTCATCGCCGCGGGCTGGCCCGCCAACAGTGTTTGGATACTGGGCTTTCTGCTGGCCCTGGATCTCTTGTTCCAGGGATGGATGCTGATTCTCCTGGGCTTCGCGCTGCGGCGCTACCGCGAGTGATATCGTAACCCTGCCGCGACGCCGAACACTCAACCTCCACCTTTAGCAGGCAAGCTTGGACCGGCCAATCCGAAACCTAAAAGAATTAATCAGCTTGGCACGAGTCGGTTGAGACCGGCGCTGCGGTGAAGTGCGTTAGCTCAGCCATGTATGACTCTAGGGTTAACGCTCAACGCGTATTAAAGCTCTGCGTTGGCCTCCACCTTTCGAAGAAAGTCACCGGCGGTCGTGCACCCGCTGCCTGCGGCTCGAGACGGGGGCCGACAGACGTATCAAACTGGCTAAGAAGATTCGACAAGTGTCAGCGCGCTACCAGCTCGAGACAGCACCGACACGTGACGCAATGTTACGGAGCTCGCGCCAGGAGGGAACGTGATTTACAGGGTCCGCCGACGGGTCGGCCAGCGCGCAAAGGCGAACACCCAATAGGCAACAATGTTAACCACCGGAATAATCGCGAGTACCGACAGCCAGGGAGAATAGCCGGCGCGTTGTAGTATTTTGACGGTGGGCACGATGAGAATCAGGGCGTAGACTACTGTGCCCACCACGAGACCAAAATCCATTGCTTAACCCACCCTTTGTCAAAAACATGAACGAGCAGCAGACAGAAGCACCGATAGTTGCTATCGGCTTGCCGTACTGTGTTCAAGAGTTGTTATGTTTTAACCGGCCCCGTTTATCTGTAGATTTGGTTACGAATTGCCGGTCTGCTCATCAGATTACCTCGTTGTTTTTGTGCTAGTCAATCGAACGCTGATTTCTCTCATGTCTCACGACCTTGCTCCCTCCGCTCGTTGGCAGTTCTGGATCGACCGTGGCGGCACATTTACCGACATTGTGGCCGTAACTCCCGACGGCAAGCTATGTTCCAGCAAATTACTCAGCGACAATCCAGAGCAGTATGACGACGCGGCGGTTGAAGGCATTCGACGCATGTTGGGCTTAAGATCGGGCGAGGCGATATCACCCCAGCTCGTCGAATGTGTGAAGATGGGTACCACGGTTGCGACCAACGCTTTACTTGAGCGTAAGGGGGAGCGCACATTGCTGGTTACGACACGCGGGTTCAAGGATGCTCTCAGGATTGCCTATCAGAACCGTCCGCGCCTGTTCGATCGCCACATTATTCTTCCCGAGCTCTTGTATGAGAGCGTAATCGAGGTGGACGAACGGGTCACTGCCGATGGCCAGGTACTTGTACCATTGAACCAGGTCGAGTTGCGCAGGGGGCTTGAGGCCGCTTTCGCTGCGGGCTTTCGCAGTATCGCAATTGTGTTTATGCATGGTTACCGCCACATTGAGCACGAGTCAATCGCCGAGCAGATCGCCATTGAGACCGGATTTACTCAGGTGAGCGCTTCTCACAAAACGAGTCCGCTTATCAAGTTTGTCAGTCGGGGTGATACGACGGTCGTCGACGCCTATTTGTCGCCGATTCTGTCGCGCTACGTGCAACAAGTAGCGCGTGAAATGCCGGGTGTGCCCCTGTACTTTATGCAGTCGTCGGGTAGTCTTGCAGAAGCGGTGGCCTTCCAGGGTAAGGATGCCATCCTTTCGGGGCCCGCGGGAGGTATTGTGGGGATGGCACGTACGGCTCGACTGGCCGGATTTGAACATGTCATCGGGTTTGACATGGGCGGCACCTCGACCGACGTCAGTCACTATGCGGGCGAATTCGAGCGCAGTTTCGAAACCCAGGTGGCCGGCGTGCGTATGCGAACACCAATGATGAGCATTCATACGGTTGCCGCAGGTGGGGGCTCGATCATTCATTTCGATGGCACCCGTTTACGCGTAGGGCCAGACAGCGCGGGTGCCAATCCCGGTCCCGCGTGTTATCGGCGGGGTGGGCCGCTCACGGTGACGGATGCCAACGTCATGCTGGGAAAGATTCAGCCCGCCCATTTTCCTGCGGTGTTTGGTCCGCAAGCCAATCAACCGCTGGATGCCACGATTGTGCAAGAAAAATTTGCACAACTGGCCGAACAGATCTACTCCGAAACCGGAGTGGCTTCCACGCCGGAAGAGCTGGCGGAAGGCTGTATTGCCATTGCCGTAGGTTCTATGGCGAATGCGATCAAGCGTATTTCAGTCGCGCGGGGCTACGATGTGACCCGCTACGTACTGCAAAGCTTTGGTGGAGCAGGAGGACAGCACGCGTGCCGCGTCGCGGATGCTTTGGGCATAGATCGGGTATTTGTGCATCCGCTGGGTGGTGTGCTGTCGGCGTACGGTATTGGATTGGCAGATCATGGGGTGATACGTGAGACCTCGGTTGAGCTGCCTTTGAGCGACGGGCTCAGTCAAATACTCAGCGCATTGCAGGTCCTTGAAGAAGAAGCGCGTCGGGAATTGCGCCAACAAAATGCATTGCCGCACGATTTAGTCGTTCACCGGCGGGTACACCTACGCTACGCGGGCACCGATACTGCACTTGTTATTCCCTTCGGAAAGCCCCACGAGATGCGGGCCGCTTTCGAAGATGCCTACCGGCAGCGGTTCGCATTCGTGATGGAAAACCGCGAGCTCATTGCGGCAACCGTATCGGTCGAAGTGGTGAGCCCTGGAGCGAAGGCGGTCGAAACCCCGGCACCTACTTGGAAGGATGAGGCCGCCCCGGTTGCCGATACCGTCAAGATGTATAGCGACAAGCAATGGTGGGATGCCGCCTTAGTGTTGCGTGAAGCCATGCACCCGGGGCATTGTGTGATGGGGCCAGCGATTATCGCCGAACAGAATGCTACGACGGTGGTTGAGCCGGGGTGGGCGGCGGCGGTAACACCGTACAACCACCTTATCCTGCAACGTGTGCAGGCGCGACCCGAGCGACACGCCATTGGTACCGACGCTGATCCGATCATGCTCGAGGTGTTCAATAACCTGTTTATGAACATCGCCGAGCAAATGGGATTGCAACTGCAAAATACCGCGTATTCTGTCAATATCAAAGAGCGCCTGGACTTTTCCTGTGCCGTCTTTGATGCAAGCGGTAACCTGATCGCCAACGCTCCACATATGCCTGTGCATCTGGGCTCCATGAGCGAGTCGATCAAGACGGTAATCGCGCGGAACTCCGACATACGGCCGGGCGACGTGTTTGTGCTGAATGATCCCTATAACGGCGGGACGCATTTACCTGACGTGACGGTGATTACTCCCGTGTTTGATGCCTTGGGCCAAGAGTTGCTCTTTTACGTGGGGTCGCGTGGGCACCATGCTGATGTCGGCGGGATCACACCAGGTTCCATGCCGCCATTCTCGCGTCATATTGAAGAAGAGGGCGTACAGATTGATAACTTCAAGCTGGTTTCGGCTGGGCGCTTTCAAGAAGACGCTATGCGGGCCTTGCTAACTTCGGGCGAGTTTCCCGCGCGTAATCCTGAGCAAAATCTGGCTGATTTGCGCGCTCAGATTGCCGCTAATGAGAAGGGCGTGCAAGAGCTGCGTGCAATGGTGGATCAATTCGGCCTGGACGTTGTTCAGGCTTATATGCAACACGTGCAAGACAATGCTGAAGAGGCCGTCCGTAGAGCAATTACCCGTCTATCTGACGGAGAGTTTGTTCTTCCGTTGGATAATGGCGCGCAGATCCAGGTTAAGGTTGTAGTCGATAAGCAGAGCCGTTCCGCAACGATTGATTTTACGGGAACATCCCAACAACTAGATAACAATTTCAATGCGCCTCGGGCGGTTGCCATGGCTGCAGTATTGTATGTCTTTAGAACTCTCGTCGACGACGATATCCCGTTGAATTCGGGGTGTTTGAAACCATTGCAGGTCGTGCTGCCTGAAGGATCAATGCTCAATCCCAATTATCCTGCTGCCGTCGTGGCAGGCAATGTGGAGACATCGTCCTGCATTACGAATGCGCTGTATGGCGCGTTGAAACTTATGGGAGCCAGTCAGTGCACGATGAATAACTTTACGTTCGGCAACGACCGCTACCAGTATTACGAGACCATCGCGGGAGGCACAGGAGCCGGGGATGGCTTCAATGGTACCGACGCCGTCCAAAGTACGATGACGAACTCGCGGCTTACCGATCCCGAAATTCTAGAAAGCCGCTATCCCGTGCTACTGGAAAGCTTTGAAATCCGAAAAGGATCCGGAGGTGCCGGGAAATATCGCGGCGGCGATGGCGCCGTACGTCGAGTCCGCTTTCTTGTGGAAATGACTGCGTCTATATTGTCTAACAATCGAATACAGGGGCCATTCGGCATGGCGGGCGGTTGCCCGGGCGCTGTAGGTGTGAATCGTGTTGAGCGTGGCGATGGCTCCAGCCAGGTGCTGGGCCACATCGACTCCTGCACAATGCAGGCGGGCGATGTATTCATTATTGAGACGCCGGGCGGCGGCGGTTACGGGCGTCCTGAGGTTAATTAGGCTTCAACTCGGCACGTTGCGCACGTCGGTACGCTATCGGCTACGATTCAAGACTAGCGCCGTAGCACGAGCGGCCCCTTGGAGTTAATTTGCATGGCCTCATCTCACGACAGCGCCAATATGGCGGTTTTTTGCGATTTCGAGAACGTCGCGTTGGGCGTGCGCGACGCCAAGTACGAGAAGTTCGACATCAAACCCGTGCTTGAGCGTTTGTTGCTCAAGGGCAGCATCGTGGTCAAGAAGGCGTATTGTGATTGGGACCGCTACAAGGCCTTTAAGGCTGCTATGCACGAAGCCAACTTCGAGCTGATCGAGATTCCCCATGTACGCCAGTCGGGGAAAAACTCGGCCGACATCCGCCTGGTCGTTGATGCGCTCGACCTTTGCTATACAAAGGCACATGTTGACACGTTTGTCATCGTCAGCGGTGACTCCGACTTTTCTCCGCTGGTGTCCAAACTGCGTGAAAATGCGAAGCGAGTCATTGGTGTAGGCGTCAAACGGTCTACATCCGACTTGCTGATCGCGAATTGCGATGAATTCATCTTTTACGATGACCTGGTGCGCACCACCCAGGCAAGCTCGGAGCGGCGACAGTCGCGTGCAATGCCGGGCAGCGAGCGTAAAAGCGACGCGGCCGAACGTCCCGGTAAAGACGATCTGGAATCCAGGCGACAGCAGGCCATCGAGCTGGCAGTGGATACCTATGAAGCGCTCATTGCCGAACGGGGCGATAGTGGCAAGATCTGGGCGTCTGCGCTCAAAGATGCAATCAAACGTCGGCGGCCCGACTTCAATGAGTCTTATTACGGATTTCGTGCCTTTGGCAGTCTGTTAGAGGCTGCACAACGGCGGGGGCTTCTCGATGTCGGCAGGGACGAGAAGTCTGGCACCTATGTCTATCGGCAAGAGCTTGCTGATGATGATGCGCTCGATGCTGCGGAGCCTGGCGCTCAAGGCACGGGTGCTGAAACTAAGCGAACCACCCCGGCGCGACACGCACCTACCCAGGTCACGAGTCATGGCCATTCAGTTGCCGACGTAAATCCCGACATCGCCGCGGTTAGCCCCGCGTCTGCGCCGGCAGCTGAGTCTTCTCTGAAAGCTGAAGAAAAACGCTCTGGCCATCATAAACAGGCGCGAAAAGTGGCTGCAAAAGCTACCAACAGTACGCAGCGACCGACTGGCGCTAGCAAAGCACAAAAGTCAGCAGTACAGGACACGGGTACCGGAGCTGCCGCAGAGCAAGTTGGCGCGGACGTCAGAAACGCGGCAGATCAATCCGGCGCAGCTGCGCAGCCAAGCGCCGGAAGGTTAACTGAAGAGTCTTCTTCAGACGCTAAGCCACCGGCTGACCCCGAAAAGGCGCGGCAGGGAGAAACTGCCGTCGAAGCTGCGCCAGCAGCTCCCGTTACGGGTAATGGTACGCAGCCCACAGCGAGCGCGAGCAAGGGCAAAGCACCTCGTAAGCAGACGCGGCGGAAACCGGCCAGTCAAGTCAACGCGTCTCCTGACGAGCCCACCAAACCACAATCAGAGCCCGATACTATCGCTCCCACACCTGTCTCATCTCGGTCACGCGCAGTTGATACTGCGGCCGCAGCTCAAGAACCCAATCAACAAGAGATCAGCCGGTCGGCCAAGGCGGCCGCCAAGAAATCGACTGCCCGAAAGAGCGCCCGAAAAACGAGCGTAAATTGACCGGGGACTTTCCGAATACACAATTCCCTCGTTCTCGGTTACGGTTGGCGCCATGAGTACCACCCCGTCCACCACCCGTTTAGTCAGTGATTGGTCCATCTCTGCCGTTGCGGCGGGATTCCTCGCGGTTCTGGTGTCGTATTCCGGCCCGCTGGTTATATTCTTTCAAGCCGCCGAGGCAGCAGCCATCTCGCGCGAAATGTTGACCTCATGGGTATGGGCCATATCGATCGGAGCGGCCGTATCGGGAATCTTCTTAAGTTGGTGGTTGAAGGCGCCTGTGGTTACCGCTTGGTCGGCGCCAGGGACCGCGCTACTGGTAACCCTGTTCCCCGATCTAACCCTGAACGAGGCTGTGGGGGCCTATATAACCGCGGCTCTTGCGCTATTGATTATCGGGCTGTCTGGATATTTTGATCGCATTATCCGCCTGATTCCGCAGGGCATTGCGGCCGGCATGATGGCAGGCATTTTATTTCAGTTCGGTGCCGGCGCATTCCGGGCGGCCGGTGACATGCCGTTACTCGCCTTCGGGATGGTGGTCGCTTATATCGTGTTTCGTCGCCTCACACCGCGTTATGCGATCGTCCTGGTTCTAGTCACGGGGGTTCTTTTGTCGCTAACAAGCGGTGATATCAACCTGCAACACCTGGAGTTCACCTGGGCACGGCCCGTCATGATTCAGCCCGAATGGAGCTGGACCTCGACACTTAGTTTTGCGTTGCCGCTGGTCCTTGTCAGCTTGACCGGGCAATTCTTGCCCGGCATGGCCATCCTGCGTTTAGATGGCTTCCAAATCCCCGCGCGTCCCATTATTGCTACCACGTCGGCCGTGTCGTTGATTGTGGCGTTCTTTGGTGGCATTACGATAGTGATTGCTGCGATTACTGCTGCCTTATGCACGGGGCGCGACGCCCACGAGAATCCCGCGCAGCGCTATGTTGCAGGAATTGCCAACGGATTGTTCTATCTGATTGGCGGGTTATTCGCGGGCACCATTGTCGTATTATTCACGTCATTGCCAACGCAGTTTGTGGCCATACTGGCAGGGCTGGCCCTCATTGGGGCGATTCTGTCTAACGTCGTCGCCGCAGTTGGCGATAGCGCTAATCGAGAAGCCGCAATCATGACGTTTCTAGCCACTGCCTCCGGGATGAGTTTTCTTGGCTTGAGTTCGGCATTTTGGGGCGTGGTGATAGGGTCGGCAGCCTATCTGGTGCTGCACAAGCCCTGGCAACAGAAGAAGCCTGAATAAATCCAGCGTAACCTGCAAACAGCATGACCGAAAACGTCAACGCTTTATGGCTGCACAACAATCGGATAGCGACACACCAGGCCCGCACCCTTCAGATGTATTGCTTCGTCTATTGACTGTCACTATGCCTTTCGGCAAGTATCAGGGGCGGTCGCTGGCTGAGCTTCCCGGATACTATTTGAACTGGTTCGCGCGAAACGGCTTTCCCAGGGGTGAGCTGGGGCAGTTGTTAGCACTCATGCACGAAATAGACCACAACGGGTTGCGCGGTTTGCTCGTACCGGTACGCGAGCGGTGTGTCCGTAGGCATTGACGGGAAGACGCCCCCAGCCGCTGGGAGGCTGTCAACGCACCCGCCACCGCAGTGCCACCGCGGTCTAAGCTTTACGGTAGCTGAAACCATGTTCACACACCCGCTAAGTTGTGAGGCGCGACGTTGCGTCGAGGTGGCGCAATCCGGGCAAATGTTCGAACGATTAAACGCGCCCTAAACGTAAAACATGGCTTTTGCCAGAATAACGATTAGCAGCATGTGTGCATAAACACTGTTATGCAGTATTCGCGACCGCTTTCCATGAAGTCGTTTCTGACGGCGCCACCGCATGGCGACGATGACATGCCCCAAGACGCTGAGCGCCAGCAGTATCTTTAGCCACAATAGGGTCGCGAACGGGCTCGCGAAAGGCTGTGCCAACACGCCTCGGTAGTGCCAGGCAAGACCCATGCCGGCGGCGTACAAAACGACGAGGGCTGCGGGAATTACGCGCACAATGCGACGACCTATTGCTTTTTCAACTTCGCGCTCGCTGGTGTCTGACAGCTGACTGAATGCGGGACGGAGAACGAAGAGCTCGAAGAGCACAGTGCCCACAAACAAGAGGACGGCGAACAAGTGAAGAAGCAGGAGGAGCAAGTAGGTCATGGCGGTATCGGCGTCTCGGCCCTCATAATCTTCGCTAGTGTACGCGCGTGCAAAGGCACATGGCTAGGTTGCGGGGACGCGGTATAGTCAATGGCGGAGGTCTGCCTACTTCAGGTGCAATGGGAAATTCTATGTCAATCACGGACGGTGTTGAATTGATGCAAGCGCAACCCCAACAAGGGGAAGACGATTTCAACTGCTTGAAGCGAATCGCTTTACGTCGCTATAGTTGTCGCGCTTTTTTACCTGATCCCGTACCCAAAGAAGACATTCGACGCATTCTCGAGTTCGCGCAGCGCACTCCGTCGTGGTGTAACTCTCAAGCGTGGGATGTCATCGTGACGATCGGCACAGCAACCGACCGCTTTCGCGAGGCCTTGCTCGCCCATGTTCAGGGTTCCAGCGAGGAGCGGCCCGACATTCCCTTTCCGCGAGAGTATGTGGGGCGCTATCGCGATCGTCGCCGAGCCTGCGGCTTCGCTCTCTACGAAGCGGTTGGGATCGCCCGGGGAGACCGCAAAGCCTCGGCCATTCAGGCGTTAGAGAATTTCCGCCTGTTTGGTGCCCCGCATGTAGCGATCATTACTTCACCGGAAAGTTTAGGCACCTATGGTGCCGTCGATTGTGGTGGGTATGTGTCCCATTTCATGTTGGGCGCCCAAAGCCTGGGCGTGTCGACGATCGCTCAGGCCGCGTTGGCCGGATATGCTCCGTTTATCCGCGAGTACTTCGGTATTGGAGACGACCGGCTCATGGTGTGTGCAATTTCGTTCGGTTACGAAAATACCGCCCATCCCGCCAATAGTTTCCGTACCGAGCGAGAAGATATCGATAGGGTAGTCACCTGGGTGGAATAGAGCAGATATACCCGCTCCATATTGGCTTAGTGTGGCACGCCGGGGCCGTGGCGCCCGCGTTCGAGAACGGCTCGTGTGTCACGACGATGCCCTGCCCATAGAAGACGGCAGCATGCGCTCGTTAGTGATACCACTGCGGCGGAACCGTTTCCGATGCATCATCGGTGGGGGCGCGCCTGCGCGTCCCCTTGATAAAGTCTTGCAGACGGGGGTCTGTTGCGAAATCAGCGGCCGACTCCTGCATCAAGAGTGTCTCCGGGGGCATGGGCGCCGCAATCGCGTACCCCTGAGCGTAGTCAATGCCGAGTTCGACCAGAATCTCCAGCGTGTCGGGGTCTTCGACCCATTCCGCCACCGTACGCATACCCAAGTTGCGGGCGAGCTGCACAATGGCCTCCAGAATGGTGACATTCGACGGGTGCTCGTTGAGCGAGCGGATGAATGAGCCGTCGATTTTCAACGCATCCGCCGCCAAATCCTTCAAATAGAGAAAAGAGGTATACCCCGCGCCGAAATCGTCCAAAGCAATGCGCGATCCGAAACGTCGGAGACGCTCGATAAAGCGGCGGCTGTTGGCGATATCATGCAAAGCAACACCTTCCGTGATTTCGAAGCACAAGAAATGTGCGACCTCGCGATATCGACCGAGAATGTCGATGACCTTCTCTAAGAAGGCTTCATCGTTGAGTGACGATCCGCTCACGTTCACACAGATGAAACGTGTCCGTCGCAAGCGATGCAGATGAGCGCGAATCCATTCGAGCGTCGTTGTGATGATCCAGAGGTCTAGGGCGGAAATGTTTCCATTGACTTCTGCGGCGGCAATGATGCGCCCGGCCGGAATGACGCTACCATCGTTGCCGCGCATGCGTACCAGTACTTCGAAGTCCAGCCCGGCGGTGGGGTCGTGCAGCGACATAATGGGTTGCATCATCAAGAACAGACCTTGCGGGGAAAATGCGCCACCCAGAGCCTGGATAAGCTGCAGCTCCTCGGCCCTTTCGCGAAAGGCTGAGGCGTGTTTTTCATAGATGACGGGGACACCGTTCGAGCGTTGCTTCGCTTCGCGGCAGGCGCGATCCGCCGCCGAGATGACGTCCTTGGTACTCAGGCCGGCGTCCACCTCGATCAGGCCGATGGATACCTTGACATGAAACGCTTGGGAGCGCACGCGGTACGGGATCGTGCTGATGCGCGCGATCAGCTCTTCGCAAAGGGCAGCGGCACGCGAAATAGGAATATCGTCCATGACGAGGATGAACTCATCTCCGCCAATGCGTCCTACGGCGTGTTGTCCGGGTACCGCCTCCCGAATCCGTTCACACACTTGTTTCAGAATCTCGTCACCGGTCTGGTGGCCATACAGATCGTTGATGAGTTTGAAACGGTCTAGGTCAAGATAAGCCACCGCCATATTGCCCTGGGGCTGGACGTGCAGTGCCTCCAATGATTGGGCCAGCCGGCGTTCGATGCCCCTGCGATTCAGCACGCCGGTAAGCGGGTCGTTATTCGCTAGAAAGCGGAACCTTTCGGTGAGTTTGTGCCGTTCCGTGATGTCTTGCAACGATCCTTCAATGAGATCTCCGAGCCGCGCCACGCGAACAAGAAACCACGAGGGTTCTGCAGCGCCCGGCAATGTGGTGTGAATCTCGACTTCAGCACTTGGCGTGCTGCCAGCCTTCACCTGTAGCTGCTCCCAAGCGGCTTCTCCAAAATGCTCCGACCATGTAGCGGCACGATGGTCATCATGACTGAGGGCCAGGAGCGTGCGCATGGCGTTGTTGATTCGCACGAAATGCCCAGACTCATCGAGGGTGAAAAGTCCAACAGGGGTCAGGTTGTAGGTATGTTGCAGCTCTTCCTGAGCGCGTAGTCGTTCCCGGCGCTCGTTGCGTATCTGATTTGCAAAGGCCATAGCGGCCATCAAGCTGGCGATAATGGCTGCAGTGACGCTGTTGAACGAGCCGATCAGCCCCTTGAACCCGAATGCCGCGGCAATAACCTCCGAAAAGGAGGCGAACAATACCAGGGCTAGGGCGGCGCCAAACCACATGGCGTTACGCGAGCCGGTGAGCACGATGCAGCGGATCAGGAAACTGATGATGCCAAGCGAACCCAGGGTGGCAATCACCCACATGACCGGCAAAAATACCGAAAATGGCACCAATGCGGCCACAATCAACAGCAAAAATCCCAGGCTTTGGCCGACGCGCACGAAAACGGAGCCGAGGCGTTCGAGCTCTTCCTTGAAGATCTGCCCGAACAGCGTGTACGTCACAATGTAGTACGTAGCGATTGTTAGGCTACGGACTTTATGGATCCAGTCGGGCGGAATGGTCCAGCCCAACCACTGGGTGTCCCAACCCGTGGAAATCGCAGCCAGACGCAAGTTGCCGATGAGCCACACTGCCAGCAAAACATAGCGTGTTTCGCGATTGACGGCTGCTGCAAACAGGATGAATAGAGCGAGCGTAACGAGTGCTCCCTCAAGCAGGCCGGATCCCCGATGGAATTGACTGAGCAAGGCGTGTGCGTCTGACGCAGGCCACGCTTGCACTGTAATGCGGGCTGGGCCGGTGTGAAGCGCACGACACAATAGGGGTTGGCTGACGTCGCGCTCTGCCGGAGGCAGCAGGGCAAAGCCAGACCGGAATAGTTCCATCTGCCCGATCGCGGCGTGGCGACTCGCATTGCCAATTGGCTGCATGCTGCCCACATCCCAACACGTAATTTCTTGAGCGTGACGCGAGGCAAATTCCACCAAGCCTTGGTCGCCCGGCATCAGCGGGATATCGACGAGTATCCAAAATGGCTGCTCGGAAAGGCGTGTGTCTCGATGAGAGACGAGCTCGACGCCACGTACCTCTTGTAAGGCTTCTTGCGGCGTCCAGTTGGCTCCCACAGGCTCCTCCACCGTTCTGAACTCAACAGTGCTTCCGTCGGTGGACGTGGCACGATCTCCACCAAAGATGGCGACGAGCGTGAGCAGAATGATGGCAAGTGGTGCGAGCCCGTAGGAGAATCGGGACAGAATGCGGTCGAGTCTGCTGGGGTAGCTTGCGAGAGTCTTCTTGAAACTTTGGCTGGGAAACGAGAGCATGCGTGTCGCGATGTCAAGGCAAGGGCACTCTTGGAGTGCCCTTGACGACCGGTTCCGCTACTGGCTCGCTGGCCAGAAACGGAACCAGGCCGGGAATTAGCCGGCTGTTTGAACCACGGGGTACGGCGCTACTTGTGGTAGCGCCGCGGGAGGGTGCACGTGGGCGCCAATGTCAATGTCCGGATGATGCGTACCAAATACGAAGTTGTACATGGGATGCTTTGCTTCTCTCCAGCGCGGTTCCGCGGTTGCCACATCAAACGCCAGTACCCTGTGCGGAATGTTACCCGCATGTTTCATAGGGATAAAGCCCTCATCGGGAAATACATCAACAAACAGCAAGCGTTCATACTGCCTGTCCAGGGGTGAGCGCCCGGCAATGACCATATAGTCGATCCCGGCCGCGACGCAGTACAGATAGTACGCCTTGAAGATTGCAGCCTTTGCCAGGCGTCCGGCTGAACCGAGCGCCGTGCCAAGGCGCGTCGCCTCCGCGAGATTGCGCCCTTGCAACCAGCCGGGCAAGGTTACCGACTGCTCGAGCCATAAGGGCTCGTACTGGTTGGTTTGTATACGCATGGTCGCCAGAGGCTGGCGGTCGAACTTAGATTCCGCTAATAGCACGACAGCGCCAGCGGCTAAGTCATGAGGCTCGGGTGCATTCAAGTTGCGCGCCAATTCGGGCACGTGGCGACCGTAAGCCGCTTGCCGCAGGCTAATGGCCGCCGAGAGGCTCTCTCGATCACCCGCGACTTTCACCGTGAAGGGTAGGCGTTCTTGATGCAGCGCAGTTTCGTCGTTGACCGCAGTGGGCGCGGCGCCGGTGGCCGCAGGGCGGCCATCCAGCGCACCTCGCGTCACGGATTCCACGGGGTAATGCGGACGCCGGACATCGCGCTGCGGGCGTCCCATACCAGCGGACGCAGGGCTGATCGCGGTGGCTGTGCTTGCGGCTGCCTGAACGGTGATTTGGGGAAGGGTCTGACCAAAAGAGTGAAGCGTAGTCATAGTAAGCTCCATAACGCGTTAATGGACGTGCCGGTGAACTAGCCGACAACCAAATTCTCCACGTTATGGGGCTTTGTGCTACCTACTTTCGGTTACTTTGCTTTCTTTGAAGGGATGTTTGTAGGCTCTTGCTGCATCGCGCAAGCGCCTTCTTTCGATTTCCTTGTGTGGTGCGGGGTCGATCTTGACACCCGGTCAATGCGTGCTGCCCGTAAGCATCGATGGTGGCGAAACTCTAAGCGCGACCCGCGCGTCAAAGAGACGCGCCGGGTCGGCGAGCAGTGGCTGAGGAAGCTTAGCCCTTGAGGCTCCGTAGCCGATAAACCAATGTTTCCAGGGAGTTTAATCCTCGCTCCTTGAATCGCGGCTCCGCCTTCAATGTGTCGTAAGTGTGCAGTAACTCCACTTGAGAGTGCGCCTGATAGAGCGCGCGAACTTCTGCGTCGGGAACGGAGAACGGCGGGCCGTCCATACGTTGCTGGTCATAGCTTAAGGTGATGAGCAGCCCTTCGTAGCCTGGTGCCAAATGGCCATACACATGATCCACGTAACGTTGCCGCATATCTTGCGGCAGGGCAATCAGCGCGGCACGATCGTATACCGCCGTGCACGACCGCAGCGTGGCCTCATCGATGTCGAAGATGTCACCGCAGATCAGCTCGATGTTCTCCAAGACCGTATGTTTACCCATCGGTGAAGTATGGGTGGTTCCCTGCAGCTGGTTCTCCTCCAGAAACTGTTCGATGGCGAGCGGTGACAGCTCAACGCCCAGGACGCTGAATCCTTGTCTGCTGAGCCACAGCATGTCAAGTGATTTGCCGCATAAAGGCACCAAGACGCGCGACCCTGCGGGGATGTCGAGTTCCGACCAATATTGCTCGAGTAGGGGGGTGACTTGCGGTTGATGAAAGCCAATGCGTCCTTCAGCCCAGCGATCTAGCCAGAATTCTCTATCCATAAGTGCTGCCTATCTGTTGTACCTGAGGCCATTGTACGGCTCCATGTAGCCGCCGCCGAATCCTGCGCGTGCGACGGCTACGCCGTTTCCCTCTCCGTACCTCGCCGGTCGAGTTACTGCTTTCGGAGAATGAATCACCCTTTCGGTAGTTGTCGCGAGTTTTGAGAGAAGCTCGATTCTTGCATTAAGCACGGCTCAAGGGTACGTGGTACAGCGGATAACTGATGTGCCTTGCGAAGCATGTATGCCCCGGGCTGGAGCACTGCTGCCTCGTGTGCCTCGCAGGCTTCGAAGTTTGTAAGATCAATTATCCGTGGCAGCACCAGCGGTCCACCTATGTATCGTGCTTCGGAGCGAAGTAACGGGTAATGACAAGCCCATACCACTGTGCGGATGTGCCGACTGCCACAAAATGTGCATACCACTCATCGGCAGTCATATTTGCAGGTAGAAACCCATTGACATTACTCACGTCACTGACATTTATCACCCTAGGTCATGTTGCCGATTATTGCATCGTGGCAGCGCGCACCGGAGGGCCGGGAGCGAAAGGCATTTCTCTATTCATGGTCGATACTCGCAATACCAGTGGGTATAAGGTCTCCCGGATTCTCGATAAGGTTGGACAACATGGGTTAGATACCTGCGAACTGTTCTTCGAAGATATGCGCGTTCCAGCCGAGAATCTGCTTGGTGGCGAGGAAGGGCGAGGCTTCGGGCAGCTCATGAACGTGTTTGTTCTTGAGCGCATGTCAATCGCCGTGGCAGCAGTGGCGACTGCTGAGCGGGCGGTAGAGCTAGCCATCGAGCACGCCAAGCAACGGCGAATGTTCAACCAAACGCTGTGGGACTTTCAAAATACCCGTTTTAAACTTGTCGAATGTCAAACCGATGCGCTGGTCGGTCGTGTGTTCCTCGACGAGTTGATACAAAAAATGATCAACGGCGAGGAAGTAACACCTGTCGATGCTGCTCGAGCAAAGTACTGGTGCAGCGATATGCAGTGTCGCGTTATCGATGAGTGCGTACAAATATTCGGAGGATACGGCTACATGCAAGAGTATCCTATCGCCCAGCTGTACATGGACGCCCGAGTGCAACGAATCTACGGTGGCGCGAACGAGGTGCTGAAGGAAGTTATTGCGCGCACAATCTGAGTGGCATGGCTGAAACCCGTTCCCCGCGAATGGACGGATTTCAGCACTTAACATAAGTTGGAATGAGCGCGAAATTACGAGTCGGCAGTAAAGCCGATCGATTGGACCACAGGTGCCCAGAACTCAGTGTCTCGCTGCAGTAGTTCGGCAAGCTCTTCGGGCGTGGATGAGGCTGCCTCCATCCCTGAAAGTGCGAGTCCATCGATCACGGCCTGCTCTGCCAGCGCTTTTCGCATCGCTGCATTGAGACGGTCTACGGTCGCCCTCGAGGCGCCGGCAGGGAAGAAGAAGCCGTACCATTCTCCAATGGTCAGGTTCTTCAGACCTTGCTCTAAAAATGTAGGGACATCAGGCGTAAATTTACTGCGGGCCTCGCCGGTGGTCGCCAGCAGCCTTAGGCGCTTGTCAGACAGATGGGGTAGAAACTCTCCCAGCGGCCCGCAAACCGCCCCCAGATGCCCGCCGATGGCATCCTGAATGGCTGGCTGGGTACCACGGAAAGCGATATGCTGGAGGTCGACCCCGGTATCGCGCGCGAGCACTGCGCCGATGAAATGAGGGGAGGCGCCTGCCCCAGGACTGCCGAAGTTGGCATACTTGGGGTTTTCGTTAATCCACTTCACGTACTCATCGATCGTGGTAATGGAGGCGGGTACCGCGGAGCCCACCGCGTAGCCAAAAACAAAGGTGCACGCCAACGAGACTGGGGTCAGATCTTCCTGCGGCTTGTAGGGCAGGTTCGAATAGGTGTGCGGGTAAATCGACAGCATGGTGCTGGGCGTTTGGAGCACGGCACTGCCGTCTGCGGGCATAGATTTCATTGCGTTCACGGCGATTTGTCCGCCCGCCCCGGTGCGGTTTTCTACGTATGCGTTGCGAGCATAATTGCCGCGCAAGGCCTCGGCAACGCGCCGGCACAGGATATCCGAGGTTCCTCCCGGGGGAAAGCCGGTGAGTATGGTAAGAGAGTCCAACATTTGTTCCTGTGCCCAGCCAGGTGTAGAAAGCCCGGCTAAAAGTGCGGTAGCAGTGGCGTTGCCCACAAACTGGCGTCGCGAGTAAGCGATCATGTGACGTCTCCTGTGTCCGGTTTGTAATTCGTTGTCTGGCCGGATACGCCACACTTTAGAGCGCAAACTGTGCTAACCCACGCTGTGCGCAATGAAATCGCCCAAGTTCAGCGTGCGACACCCATGCGAGTACCACGTGACGCAGGTGAAACGACCTGCGTCACGTGGCTCGCTCGTTGACTGGAGGGTAGCACGACGCACGTAAGAGATGGCTTGGTGGCGTTCGGCTCAGGTCAAGAGTACCTGATCGCGGCCGCTACGTACAGTGGTGTATGGTTGCTAGGGGCGCAAACCGAGGCGAAGTGGCTGGCGCAGCTCAACCGGAGTTTTGCTCTTCGGGATGTTCGCTGATGTTTCGTTCCGGCTCGGCGTCGGAGCGGCCTACATCGTCGTCGCGTTGCTGAGGGCGGTCTTCATTGCGCTCCGGGGTGGTGGGAGACTTCGGTGCGTCGGGGCGTTCTTGAGGTCTTGCAGGGTGTACCCGCCGATCGGGGGGAGATTGCGCGGTGGAGCTATCGTCGTTCATGACATTCTCCTGATATAGACTTTGCCGCACACGCCAAACACTCCTTGTTGAGCTAGGCGCCGGCGGCGGCACCGGCGCCCATCGAATGTTGGCAAGGCTCACTCGTTAATTCAAGTGCTGCTTCAGCCAGTCCACGGTGCGGCTCCATGCAAGCTCGGCAGCCTCTTTGTCGTACCGTGGAGTCGTATCGTTGTGGAAGCCATGATGCGTACCAGGATAGAAGTGCGCTTGGTAGGTCTTGCCATGCTCCTTCAACGCGGCTTCATAAGCATCCCATCCCGCATTGACGCGCGCATCATTCTCGGCGTAATGAAGCAAGAGTGCAGCCTCTATACCAGCGACCTCGTCGACGTCGGGCTGCGCCCCATAAAAAGGTACCGCTGCAGCGAGTTGTGGAATCGACGCGGCGGCGGCATTCGCAACGCCGCCGCCGTAACAGAACCCGATGATGCCAACTTTGCCCACGTCGTCCTGGGTAAGCAGGTATTCGACGCCGGCGAGAAAGTCGTTCCTGAGTTTGATCGGGTCGAGCGTACTCTGCATCTCGCGTCCCTTATCGTCTTCACCGGGGTAGCCCCCTAGTGATGTCAAGCCATCGGGTGCCAGCGCGAAAAACCCTTCTTTAGCCAACCGGCGTGCAACATCCTCAATGTATGGATTGAGGCCACGGTTCTCATGTACGATAACCACAGATGGTAGTTTTCCCGCCACGGGTTGCGCAGGTGTTACCCGATAGGCGCGTACCTCGCCATGCCCCTTTGGTGAGGGATAGACAATATAGTCGGCGCTTATATCTGGGTCGTTTGCTGGTACCTGTTGCGCCAGCGAATAGTTGGGACGCAGGAGCGTGAGCAGCGTGCCCGCTGTCAACCCCCCGACCGCAAAACGCGCGGTGCGGGTCAGGAATTCACGCTTAGTGATCTTCCCGTGTGCATAACGATCATACAGCTCCAACACTTCTGGGGAAAAGTCTTTGGTGGTCAGCCTTTTCATCATGCGGGTCTCCTCGCGGTTGGATTATTGGGGTTAGAGCACGCCAACAACGGAATCAAGGACACGTGCTTTTTGCATTGGAGACAAATCTATAGACGGAACCATTGCGGCATAACACACGACCGGAGAGCGCAACGTACCTGCTCACAGGTCTTACAGGCGTTCCGGAAACGCGACAGTTCGCAAGAGGGGGCCACCATCGCTTGCATCAGTGCAGTCAGCAACTTCAGCATGACGGCCCAATGGTGATTGGGATGGTTTTCAGGGCACAAACCGATCGCCGTCCCGGGAATGAGCCCTCCCGGACGGCCACCTCGATCGGACGCCTAGAAACCACAAAGGGCCATTAACGTATCCCAAGCCACTTGCATGTGGGGCGTCGTGTACGCCCAAAAACCCAAGGCTAAAACGAGCGCCAAGAGGCCAAGCCCGAGCGCGCGATGCCCACCCCGCGACCACGCAAAGAGTTTGACATCCGGCTGCGCGGACGCAGAATCGTTCATGCTAGACGATGGCTGTTTTGCTGCTTTCATGCTGTATGCGATATATACCAAGCCCCGTTTCCAGGAGCGCTGCTAACGAGGGGCTGCATTGTTGGCGCTTAACCTCGCGCCGGCTGCATTTGTATGGTGGGCGACGCCCGCAGCGGAAGACAAAGCAAACCGGCAACAACCGAGAGCGCCACGCCTAGCCACCATACTACATCATAGGCGCCGGTCATTACGAAGAGTTTGCCGCCCAGCCACACCCCGAGGAAAGCACCCACCTGGTGACCCAGAAAGACGATGCCCGAAAGGGTTGCCGCAAACCGATACCCGTAGAAATCCCCAATAATTCCTTGCGTGAGAGGGACGGTTCCTAACCAGAAGAGGCCCATGGCGGACGCAAACAAGTAGAGACTCCAGGGCGCTAGCGGCGCAGTCAGCAAAAAGATGATGGCGAGTCCGCGCGACCAGTAGATACCTGCAAGCAACAGCTTCTTACTGTGTTTGCCGCCCAATTTGCCCGCTAAAAACGAACCAAAGACATTAAAGAGACCAACCAGGGCAAGGGCGATCGCTCCATTTGCAGGAGATAACCCTTTATCGACCACATAAGCCGGTAGATGCAGGGTAATGAACGACGTCTGAAAGCCGCAGACGAAGTAACTCCAAAATAAAAAGTGGTAAGACGAGTGCCGCAACGCACTGCCGATGGCACCGCTCAACGAAGCGCTGGTTGAGCTACCGCCGGTTGATTTTCCACGCAAGAACCAAGCGAGCGGAACGATGATTGAGACCAGTACGGACAGCGCCCACAGCGCTCCGCTCCAGGACAGCGAAGTGATAAGCCCTTGTGCGGTGGGCACAATCAGAAATTGGCCGAGCGAGCCGCCCGCTCCCGCGATCCCCATGGCCACGCTGCGCGAAGCTGGCGGAACCGCCCGCGCCATGACAGGCAAAACCACAGCAAACGTGGTGCCTGCCTGGCCTATGCCAATTAATATCCCGGCTGACAAATACAACTCGAGTTCTGTCGTGGCGAAACGCAGTCCGATGTATCCCAGCGCGTAGCTCAATGCCGATAGCGAGATGGCACGTCCGGCGCCAAAGCGATCGGCAACTGCGCCAATCACAATCGCCATCACACCCCAGACCAGATTCTGGATGGCAAACGCCATCGAGAACACATCCCGGCTCCACCCATTGGCCACGCCCATGGGTTGCATGAAGAGGCCGAACGTCGCGCGGATGCCAACCGCGAGGAGCACAATAAGTGATCCAGCCAAAACCGCGCGTGCTGCGAGACGGGAGTCGTATTGGGGAGAGGTGGACATGAAGACGCCTGTTGAAAGTTGCGCTGGCACCGTGTCGGTGGCGACCGGGTGCCGAACAAAAAATCGCATTCAGCGCATGATAATACGCCGATTGCACACAGGGCTTTGTTGCGACCCTCGATGGGGTGATGGAAATTCGGGATTGCGCACTGCGATGTTCCGGAACAATAATTGCAGCCAGATAGCTCCTTACGTCGGCCCTGGCCTCGAGTCCCAACTTCCGTGGTTGCCGGGCCGAACCACGGGAGCGCACTTCAAGTTCTACCTGTTGAGCGTACTTCACTCGTCCCATCGTAGCTCGATCGGCACGCGAGCACTGGGCGGGCCACTAAAGTCAGGAGACAAACTATGCTCACGCGTAAACAACAGGAAATCCTACGGGTTCTACACACCGGTCGACCTTTACCTATCGACCGCTACGATCCTCAGCTACAAGAGCTCATAGAAAAGAAGTACGTGGTCGAACGCGACGGTATTTACGAGCTTTCGGACACAGGTCTGGAAAAGCTTCGCTTAGCACGCGGCTTCGGTGGGGCGATCGCCGATGTACTCCTGCCAGGAGCTGGTTCGGACGACGCGAGCCGGTCCTGAAAGCTCGAGCCAGCTCTTCATCATGTAGGAGGTCTTGAAAGAAGGGCTTGGGCCTAGTGGAGTGTCGCCATCGACTCCCGCCCGGGATACCAAGCTGGCACGCGACTTCGCGCAAAATAAAAATGAGCCGCTTGGGCCCGCCTTTTCACTGTAATTATTATTAAGGAAATTGTGGTGGGCTGTGTAGGGATCGAACCTACGACCGACGGATTAAGAGTCCGCTGCTCTACCAACTGAGCTAACAGCCCGAAAGGGTGGTTATTATAACGACACACAGCTGTAGTGTACAAGCAGCGGCACGGCCACCGTTGTGTGTATCTGACAGTGTCTCGACGCTGTTCCCGCAGGTCGAAACGGTATAAATCTCGTCGGGTCAAGGTTATCGTGGGTGGGGCGTAGTGTTGTGTTTTGTTGCGTATGACGCGCCTTTCTGCCGTTCGACAAGCGCTGCTACGTAAAATACGGTGATTTCGATCCAAAAACGTAGCAGGCAAACTCTTGGCAACACATTACACCGAAGATTCAATCCAGGTCCTGAAGGGGCTCGAGCCCGTGCGTCAGCGACCAGGCATGTATACGCGTACCGAAAACCCCTTGCATATTGTGCAAGAGGTGATCGATAACGCGGCCGACGAGGCCCTTGCGGGGTTTGGCAAGCGGATCGTCGTGACCCTGCATGCGGACAATAGCGTAACGGTTGAGGACGAAGGACGGGGCATTCCTACCGGCGAGCACCCGGAGGAGGGTGCGCCGGTCATCGAGCTAGTCTTTACGCGCTTGCACGCCGGCGGCAAGTTTCAAAAGCACGGCGAGGCGGCTTATGCCTTCTCGGGCGGGCTCCACGGGGTTGGAGTATCGGTCACCAACGCACTTTCCAAGCGGCTCGAAGCCTCGGTTTGGAGAGAAGGCAGTGAATACGCGATCGCATTCGCCGGGGGTGAAGTCGCCGAGCCCTTAACGCGTGTGGGGTCTGCACCCAAGCGGAAATCAGGCACGCGGGTGCGGTGCTGGCCTGATCCCAAGTATTTCGATAGCGCCACCATCCCGGTCGCGGATCTAACCCGATTACTGCGCAGTAAGGCGGTGCTTTTGCCGGGTGTGCGGGTCGTCTTCAAAAATGAAAAGGCAGGCGGGCAGACGCAAGAGTGGCTCTATTCTGATGGCTTGCGTGGCTACTTGGCCGAAGCGCTGGCCGACGAAGAGCTTCTCGTTCCCTTGATTGAAGGCGAACAGTATGCCGACGCCGAACATGAGACCTTTGCTGAGGGTGAAGGTGCGCATTGGGTGGTCACCTGGACTGCGGAAGGCCCAGTGGTAAGGGAATCGTATGTAAACCTCATCCCTACGCCAGCGGGGGGTACCCACGAGGCCGGTCTGCGAGATGGCTTGTTCAACTCAGTGAAAATGTTCATGGAGCTGCATAACCTGATGCCCAAAGGCGTACGGTTATTGCCCGAGGATGTTTTTGCACGCGCGAGTTTTGTGCTGTCGGCCAAAGTGCTCGACCCGCAGTTCCAGGGCCAGATCAAGGAGCGCCTTAACAGCCGTGACGCCGTCCGGTTAGTGAGTGGCTTTGTGAAGCCAGCCCTTGATTTATGGTTGAACTCGCACGTTGAGCACGGCAAAAAGCTAGCCGAGTTGGTGGTGCGTCAGGCGCAGGCTAGAACGCGCTCTTCGCAGCGCGTGGAAAAGCGCAAAAGTTCGGGGGTGGCGGTTTTGCCTGGCAAACTCACCGATTGTGAAAGTAGCGATGTCAGGCGTACGGAGCTCTTCCTGGTCGAAGGTGATTCAGCCGGGGGTTCTGCCAAGATGGGTCGCGACAAAGAGTTCCAAGCCATTCTTCCATTGCGCGGCAAAGTCTTGAACGCTTGGGAAGTCGATCGGGATCGACTATTCGCGAATACCGAGATTCACGACATTGCAGTGGCGATCGGTGTCGACCCGCACGGGCCGAACGACGATCCCGATCTGTCCGGGCTGCGCTATGGGCGCATCTGTATCTTGTCGGATGCCGATGTCGACGGCTCTCACATTCAGGTGTTGTTGCTCACGCTCTTTTATCGGCACTTTCCCAAGCTTATCGAGGCCGGGCACGTGTTTGTAGCGCGTCCGCCTCTTTATCGGGTCGATGTCCCCGCGCTGGGCAAGCGGCCCGCGCGCAAGATCTACTGCCTCGACGATGGCGAGCTGGAGGCAGTACAAGACAAGTTGCGCAAGGAAGGCGTGCGGGAGGGCACCTGGACAATTAGTCGCTTTAAGGGGCTTGGCGAGATGAGCCCGGAGCAATTGTGGGAAACGACGATGAACCCGGATACCCGCCGCTTGTTGCCCGTTACGCTAGGCGATCTTGGGCCCGAAGGCACCACACAGGTCTTTGAGATGCTGATGGGTAAAGGAGAAGCGGCTCAGCGTCGGGCCTGGTTGGAAGAAAAGGGCGACCTTGCCGAAGTTGATATCTAGCAATGGGGGCGCCATCAACATCGGCGCCCTGCTTCAAGCACCCTTGGTCAAGCGCATTGTTTCTGAGGCCGACGAATATGCAAGGCGATAGTCCCAGGCAGAGCCAGTTTGCGTTGCTTCGACAGCGGCGATTCTTGCCGTTTTTTTGTACCCAACTGTTAGGGGCCTTGAACGACAATGTATTCAAGATTGCGTTCACTTCACTGGTCACCTACCACACGTCTCGCTTCGAGGGCGTAGACGGAACGACTGCTGCTTTTTTGATTTCGGCTATTTTCATTCTGCCGTTTGTTTTGTTCTCCGCCACCAGCGGACAGATCGCCGACAAATATGACCGCGCCCAGCTCATGCGATGGGTAAAGCGAATGGAAGTGGCGATCATGCTGGTTGGGGCTCTGGGCTTCTGGTATTACAGTGCGCCTCTGCTGTATTTGGCAACCTTTCTTATGGGGTTGCACTCCACCCTGTTCGGTCCGGCGAAGTACGCATATTTGCCACAACACCTGAAGGCGAATGAGCTCGTGGGCGGCAACGGGCTGGTTCAGATGGCCACGTTTGTTGCCATATTGATTGGTACCATAGGCGGCGGCGAGTTGGCACGCCAGGCCGCCGATGAGGCATGGTGGATCGGGGTCGTTTGTCTGGTATTGGCCGGATTAGGTTTGCTGGCAGCGGCGCGCGTGCCCCCATCGCCCGCGCCCGCTCCTGACTTACCCGTCAATTGGAATCCCTTCACAGAAACGGCGCGAAACTTAAAACTCGCCGGTCAGGACCGTACTGTATTCATGGGCATGCTCGGCATCTCCTGGTTGTGGTTTTTGGGGGCCACCTTCTTGGCCTCGTTCTTTGCCTTCTCGCGTGATGTCTTGTTTGCCGATCAAAGCGTGTTAACGCTGCTGCTGACGATGTTCTCGCTCGGTATCGGAGCCGGGGCATTATTGTGCGAGCGCCTGTCTGGGGGTCGGCTCGAGTTAGGGCTGGTGCCCTTGGGAGCATTGGGGATGACGGCGTTTGCCGTTGACCTGTACTTGAGCAGCGCAGCTTTGCCCATATTGGGGTATCTGCAAACTCTGCCGCAGTTTCTTGCGCAGCCGACGCATTGGCGCATTTTGTTGGACTTATGGTTACTGTCGCTGTTTGCGGGGATTTACAGCGTACCCTTATATGCGTTGATACAGAGTAGGTCTGATCCCGCTTATCGGGCGCGCATTATTGCAGCCAATAATATCCTCAATGCCTTGTTCATGGTTCTGTCAGCCATTATGGCGATGGGTCTGTTGGCTGCTGGTCTCAATATTCCACAGTTGTATGGTATTGCCGCCGTGTTGAACATTCTGATGGCGGCGATTTTGTTTTTGTCGGTACCCGAATTCATGAGTCGATTCGTACGGTGGTCCCGACTACGAAGAGTTAACCAGGAAAACGTGAATGACTGATTACGATCAGCGCGGACTGTTTGACACGCCTGACGGTGATGGTGCTATTAGCCTTGCGGAATACGCGGAGCGCGCCTACCTGGATTATGCCGTTTCCGTGGTGAAAGGGCGGGCCCTGCCCGATCTCTGTGACGGGCAAAAGCCGGTACAAAGGCGCATTCTGTACGCGATGCAGATGATGGGCTTGACCCCGGGAGCCAAGCCAGTCAAATCGGCCCGCGTGGTAGGTGATGTACTTGGTAAGTATCACCCGCACGGTGACCAGGCGGCCTATGATGCCATGGTGAGGATGGCGCAAGACTTTGTGATGCGGTATCCGCTCATCGACGGGCAGGGCAACTTTGGTTCACGTGACGGTGATAACGCCGCGGCGATGCGGTACACGGAAGCCCGGCTAACCGAATATGCCCGACTGCTGCTAGATGAGCTTGATGAGGGGACGGTTGATTTTGTACCCAATTACGATGGGTCGCAAAAAGAGCCCAAATTGCTACCAGCCCGCTTGCCCATGGTGTTGCTCAACGGTGCATCAGGTATCGCGGTGGGGATGGCAACCGAGATTCCTCCTCACAACCTTCGCGAGGTGGCGAACGCTGCTATCGCGTTACTCAAGAAGCCTAAACTGTCCGACGACGATTTGTTTGCGATTTTGCCCGGGCCCGACTTCGCCGGCGGCGGTCAAATCATTTCATCAGCAAGCGATATCGCCCACATTTACCGCACGGGACGCGGCACTCTGAAGGTGAGGGCACGGTGGACGTTCGAAGAGCTGGCGCGGGGGCAGTGGCAGTTGGTCATTGATGAACTACCGCCCGGCACCTCGTGTCAACGAGTGTTGGAGGAAATTGAAGACATCACTAACCCGCGTGTGCGGGCAGGACGCAAGAGCCTTACGCCGGAGCAAGTACAGAACAAAGCGCGCTTGTTGGCATTGTTGGACACCGTGCGCGATGAGTCGGGGAAAGACGCGGCCGTGCGCCTGGTCTTCGAGCCTAAAACGTCTCGGGTCAATCGTGACGAGCTGGTTACTGTTTTGTTGGCACATACCAGTTTAGAGTCGAACGTCCCCGTCAATCTCGTCATGGTGGGTACCGACGGCCGCCCGCGGCAAAAGAGCCTGCGCGAGATTCTTAGCGAATGGCTGGAGTTCCGGTTCGATACTGTGACGCGTCGCACACGTCATCGCCTCGACAAAGTGGTTGACCGCATTCATGTGCTCGAGGGGCGCATGATCGTGTATTTGAACGTGGATGAAGTCATCCGCGTTATACGCGAGTCGGACGAGCCGCGTGCGGCGTTGATGGCATCATTTAATCTTACCGAACGCCAGGCCGAGGACATACTGGAGATGCGTCTGCGCCAGTTGGCTCGTCTTGAGGCGTTCAAGATTGAACAGGAGTTGAAAGATCTGCGTGAAAAGCAAAAAACGCTGGAGAATCTTCTGGACAATCCCGCATCCATGCGGCGGCTGATTGCACGTGAAATGGAGGCGGACGCCAAACAGTATGGGGACGCGCGTCGTACCCTTATTGAAGAGGCAGAACGTGCTGTCCTGGACGTCAAGGTCGTCGATGAGCCGATTACCGTCATCGTGTCCCAAAAAGGCTGGCTTCGTACGCGGCAGGGGCACGGGCACGATGCCACTCAGTTCAACTTTAAGGCGGGCGATCGCTTATACGCTGCTTTCGAGTGCCGCACGGTAGACACGCTCATTGCACTGGGTAGTAACGGACGCGTCTATGCCGTGCCGGTTGCCAATCTACCCTCAGGCCGGGGGGACGGCGTACCCATTACGACTCTAATCGACCTTGAGCCGGGTACGCGCGTTGAGCACATGCTGGCAGGGCCTGCCGACTCTCGCTGGCTGCTTTCTACCCGCAACGGGTTGGGATTTGCTGCCAAACTCGGCGACATGATCACCCGGCGCGGGGGTAAGCAGTTCGTGTCATTGGAAGCGGGAGACGAGTTGCGCCGTCCTGTACCGTTGTTCGAAGGCGCTGAAGAGCTAGCCCTACTGTCGGGCAAAGGGCGCTTACTCGTCATTTCGCTGGATGAAGTCAAAACCTTGACCGGCGGTGGCCGCGGCACCCAGCTGATGGGGCTAGACCCCCGTGAACCTTTGGCTCAAGTGGTGCCGATGGGTGCCGGCGGGCTCCGGGTTACTGGCACGTACCGCCGGCGCACGGTAGAAGACATACTGGCTGGACCCGACCTGGATCCGTATCGGGGCAAACGCGCGCGCAAGGGACGTATGTTGGCGACGCGGCCAAAGGAGCCGACACTGTCTCCGGTTCTGCCCGACGCAGAGTAATTCGCATTTGCCGGCGGTATTCAACACGGGGTGATTGAGTACGACGTACGTGCAACTGGGCCGCACAGCTACGCGCCTGGGGACGCGTGCCCCGGCGCACCGGCTTGGCCTTCAATGCTGAGTGCAATCAGTTCCCGTAGCGCCTGGGTTAACGCCGTCGAGCTCCCCGGGGCCTCGATATCAGTGACCAACAGCCGGACCCTGCCGCGCGGATCGAACACATAGACACCCTTGCTGTGGGTGACTTCGTAGTTCGTCTCGTTCGGAGAGCTAGGCTCGAGGATTTGATATGAAACACGGTAGCGACGTGCCAGTCGCTCGATTTGTGCCGGCGAGCCCGCCAAGCCCATCGCGTAAGGGTTGTCGAAGGCGCGTACGTAGCGGTCTAGCAGCTCGGGAGTGTCGCGATGGGGATCGACACTGATGAATAGAATGCGAACGTGCTCCGCCAGTGGGCCCAGTTCGTGGGTTACCAGTGTGAGCCGTGCCATTGTGGTTGGGCAAATGTCGGGGCAGTTCGCATAGCCAAAGAAAACCAGGGCAATGCGGCCCTTCAGTGCGTCTTGGTTAATTGTCGCTCCACCTGCGGCATTCAGTTCGAACTCGAGATCGGGCAAACGGTTACGAACATCTACGATGGGATGATTGGCTGGGTCTTGACACCCTAACAGCGTTGCCGTGATCAACGATAAAAGAAAGACAGCGAGGGCACGAAAGGCGAACATGGTGGGGCCGAACGAAACAGTCTAAATCGGGCGAAGAGTCAGAAGATACCGGAGATGCGGCACGTGTCAACACGTACATGAGTGTCACGGCAGCACCATGGCCATTTCTCAAGAGCAGCCTGTCGGTGATGCAAAGCCAGGCCGAACGATCAGCAGATGGGTTAGTTCCGCAAGAGCACGCTAAATCGATAGCCGTGACACCGGTAGGGGCCCGAGGAGAGAGCCTCAAGTCGAATAGCAGGGAATGTCCGAGAACGCTCCCGATTGACTGGGGTGAGCTGGGTTAAGGCGGTCTCAAGCCCCAATGTCTGGGCGTCGGACGACACCCTCTAATAGGACGGCTGTTACGGCATACTCAACATCGGCGCGGGCAAGACGCTCGTCGTGGGCAGCGTCAGCCGCGGCCTGCAGGAGGGCACCCGTGACATCTACCAACCACTGCGCGGATACATCAGCCCGAAACTCGCCAGCATCCTGACCGCGTCGGAAGAACTGCACGAGTAGCTCGCGCTGTTGCGACCAGTTTTGCTTCAGACGATCGTATCCTCGTGTGTATGCATGGCGCTGCAGGAACAAGAACAATGCCGCATGCGGATGCAGTTCCCGGATGAGCCGACGCAAGGCGTCGACTGTTGAACCTTGTTCGAGATTGATCGTATCGAGTGCACGACTACAGGTGTCGTAGGCGTACTGCTCCAAAGTGTTAATAAGCTCATCCCTCGAGCTCACCATGCGGTGCAGGGTGGCACGACTGACGCCAATGGCTTGCGCGAGTTGCTCCATGGATGCAGCTGGTTGTCGAGCTAGCGCTTCTGCCAGCGTATGGAGGGGGAGCGGACGTTCCGTGCTCATTACGTTGTCTCAAATGAAACGTCATTGTATCACTTGCCATCCACGTAAGAGCGCTTGGAGCGGCACAATTTGTGCCATCCTGCGGGTGACAAGTTTTTCTCGGGTGGCCGCGCCGCCTCGGTGAAGGGTTATTGGAGCAGCGCTCGTTCGATCGCATCCGCCAGCTCAGCCACTGCCGTGGCGTAGAAATAACTGCGGTTGTAGTGCGTAATTGCAAAGAAATTAGGTGTTGCTACCCGGTACTCCACGGGCTTGTTGCTTCCATACGGGAGGTCGATGACGGCTAACGGTGCGTGCGTCCAGTCCAGGTTTCCCGCTCGGGACGGGACGCGAATTGAAGTGGACGATTCGATACCACGAGATGGATTCGCTTGGGCAGAGTGCACTCCCCCAGGTGTATTGGCCTGTCGTGCCACGCGGTCGGTCTCCTGACCTGTTATGGCTGCCCCAGCTGCGGCCAGCTCGCTCCAGGTTAACGTGGGTTCAAGGCCGCCCTGCGCTAACGAATGCGCCGAAGGGGGCAAACGAACCGGTGCAAAGACAGGGAGGCCTGGGCGCCATCCGTGGGCAGCGAGATAGTTGGCAACCGAAAGAATTGCGTCAGAGGGCTTTCCGATCAGATCCGGGGCATCCCGATTGATCGTGCCAACCGCGTATCGCCGAATGCTACCCGGCATGAACTGTGGGATACCAATTGCCCCGGCGTATGAGCCATGAATAGAGCGCGGGTCGATTCCCTGTTTCAGCGTCATGGCCAGATATTCACCCAACTCTTCCCGAAAATAGGCGCTTCGGTCACGCGGGGCGTCGGATGGGTATGAGAATGCCAGGGTGTACAAGGCGTCGAGCACGGGGAAAGTTCCCGTATGGCGACCATAAACGGTTTCGACCCCGATAATCGCAACGATGATCGAGGCAGGAACGCCGTACAGTGCTTCGGCTTGTTGAAGCATTTCGCGGTTCGCCCGCCAGAACGCAACACCGTCGCGGATTCTGATCGGCTCAACAAATCGGCGTCGATAGGCGGGCCAGCTGCGCACGATAGGCCGCCCGGTGCGCGCGCTGCGAGGGGTCATCAGGCGCACGACGTCTGGATTGTATTGGGCTTGATCAAGCGCTTGCGCCACCTTGGCAGGGGGCAGCTCCAGGTGCGCTGCCAGAGTATGAGCGAAGGCAGCGGGTTCGGCAGGTAAAGGGCGCGCCCACAGACTTTGTGCACGGGCCACCACAACGGCCGGACCAGAAGCGGGTGCAGCGGATTGAACGGAATACCCGGTACGCGCCGTTGCGCCGCCCGCACGTGTTTTTTCTTGTACTACAGTGACATCGACAGCACCCTGAGGCGTCTCCAACATTGCAGAGCGTGGCGCGAATTGTGCGCTGTTCGCGTTGGAGACGACGGGCGTTGTGCAGCCACATAAGAGGGGCCAGATGCAGCATGAAAGCAAGACCGGGTACAGTTTCATAAATCGATGCTTGGTTCAAATCGTTCAATGACCACACTGTACATTACCCATCCCGACTTTCTGCGTCACGAAATGGGTGCGGGCCATCCGGAGTGTCCGGAGCGGCTGAGCGCCATTGCCGATCACTTGGTGGCAACAGGACTAATGCCTCTGCTGGTGCAGCGCGAAGCGCCATTGGGCACGAAGGATGAGGTCGCTTTAGTACACACGCACGAATACATTCAGGATTTGTTTCAACGTTCGCCGACAGGCGGTTACGAGCGTCTCGACGGCGATACCCAGCTGAACCCGTACAGTCTGACCGCTGCACTGCGAGCGGTAGGTGCTGCGATACATGCCGTCGACGCCGTGCTGGACGGCGAAGCGCAGTCAGCATTTTGCGCTGTACGGCCGCCCGGTCATCACGCAGAACCCGATCGGGCCATGGGCTTTTGCATTTTCAATAACGTGGCGGTCGCGGCGCGGCACGCGCTTGTACGCCGGGGCCTGCAGCGAGTCGCCATTATCGACTTCGATGTCCATCATGGTAACGGCACTGAGGTCATGTTCGAGAACGACGACCAAGTCCTGATGTGCGGGCTGTTCCAACATCCCTTTTACCCTTTCTCCGGGGCGGACGGTGCAGCGCCGAATATGGTTAATGTTGCGGTTCCAGCTTATACCAACGGCGATACCGTACGTTCCCTGGTGAGTGAGCATTGGGTGCCGCGCCTGCAGGAACACCGGCCCGAGCTTGTGTTGTTTTCTGCCGGGTTCGATGCCCACCTTGAAGATGACATGGGGCAGTTGTCGCTGGTGGAAAGCGATTTCGCGTGGATGACGCAAGTGGTGATGGAAGTGACACTAGCACACAGTTCGGGGCGCGCGATCAGTTGCCTTGAAGGCGGCTATGAGTTTTCTTCGTTGGGCCGCAGCGTGGCCGCACACATTCGGGCCATGTCAGGGCTGTAGCGCCGGTAGCAGCCAAAAGACAAGACGTTTGGCGCTGGCAGCGCGCAACATCGCATATGGGGGGCGATGTCCCCTGCAGGATGCATGGCTGGCGTTCAATGATCGCCGAATATCTCGACCACAGTGCGACGCAACCATTGATGGGCTGGATCGCGATGCTTGCGGGCATGCCAAACGGCGTGGATCTCGGTGGTTGGCATGGCGATCGGACAGGGGTGAGCTTGCAAACCAAAGTGATGGGCGACACGCTCGGCGAAACGTTCCGGCACGACAGCAATCATGTCTGTCAGTTGTAGCACTTGGGCCACCGCCATGAAATGAGGCACGCACAAGCGCACATTCCGGCCCACGCCGGCCTCCTGCAAGACACGATTGACAATGCCATGGCCAGTGTTGGTTCCTAGCACCATCACATGGTCTGCCTGTTGAAATTGCTGGAGACTTAAGCCAGTACGCGCAAAAGGGTGGCTGGTTCGACATAGACAAACATAAGTTTGTTGAAACAAGCGTCGTTGAAAAAAGCCCGCCTTCAGATCCGGAATGAATCCCAGGGCGAGGTCGATCACGCCGCGTTCCATCTCGGTTTTGAGGTCGACGTCGGTGGTGCGCACAGTCTGTAGGGTCGTGTGCGGCGCCACCTGCGCCAAATGCTGCATCA
>CAZMVM010000005.1:0-42386 GCA_964569785.1 uncultured Pigmentiphaga sp.
AGCGAACACAACCCGCGATCTTTCCGAAAGACGCGGGTTTTTGTTTTGGGTTGCTCGGATAGGGGTTCGGCTCTATCCCACACAGGACCTGGCGCCTTTAGGGGCGTGGTTTACCGCATCGCATTACGGCGCTGTATTGCGCTAATGCCATAGCGTTGTTCTCAGCAGTTCACGGGTGCGGGCAAATCGCGCCCGTTCAGGGCGGGGAACGATAGCGCGCGCACCGTAGTCGTCCTTGTCTTTAGGTTTCAGATTCTGCTAGAAGACGGCCCGCTGTCAGCGTCGAAGCGCTCCCAATAGGCTTGCCGCTACCGAAGCAACAGGGTTAGCGAACGGCGGCTTGCGACAGAGCCGTGTCGGGCGGCGCTACGTAAAACACGACCAGGCGGACGGGTTCCGTACCCACATTGCGACCGTTGTGAATCAACTCGGCCACCTCAACCAGTGCCTGTCCCTTGCTCGCCCTTTGCTTGCGGCCGTCTTCCAATGTAATTTCCAGTTCGCCATCCAGGATATAGGCCATCGAAGGCACGGGATGTGAATGCCAACCTGTTTCGGCACCCGGTGCCAACCGAATTTCCATTGCCGTCACCGCGACCGGTCCTTGCGGTATTTCAAGAGGCTGACCTGCCCAGGTGGTCGTGGCCTGTAAGAGAGGGGTAGATGCGACAGACGCCGATGCGGTTTCGCTAGCCTGTGCCGGCAAGGCGATCGCCGCAAGGCATAATGCACCAAGTGCTGAGACCCACCTTCCTTGGGAAGGGCGTGCGCGATAGTTACGAGATTCGATCAACATAGGTTGCGGCACCGACCCGCTATGCACAGGGAACACTGGCATAGGCGCGGTATCCTATACATGAGTTACAAGTTATTGCCGGCGCAGTTTAGCAGGGGCGTTTAGATGGGCAAAGTCAGGCATTGTCCTATTGACGGCACCGTATATAAGCTGTCATACCGTTAACCAGCAAACGGCTAGCCTGTCGGCATACAAGGCACGATAGGCGTGGAGACGCCCTCAACATGTATCTTCGATGCGGCCAATACCGCCCGTTGAGGGCACCATGCCCTTGGCCATGCTAACCTACGTCGCTTCTTGGGTGCAGGCGGGTTCTCACGCTTTTGGATTAAAGCGGTACGCGAGGAATACCGGCGATTTCAATCACCTTCGTCCACTGCTGGATTTCACTGCGAACCTTGTCTTCAAGCTCCTGAGGGGAAGAGCGGGCAGCAATGGCGCCCTGACCGGTTAGCTTTTCCTGCAAGCCCTTATCGCCCAAGGCCTCAGCGGTTGCCTGAGCAATTCGATTGACAATATCAGCTGGAACGCCGGCTGGAGCCACAAGCGCGGTCCATGAATACGCTTCAAATTCGGGAAAGCCTGATTCCGCAAACGTTGGTACTTCGGGCAGTGACGGTAAGCGTTCGGCAGAACCTACAGCAAGCGCACGTACCGCTCCAGATTTTATATGCTGGAAAGAAGCCAGAGCGTTATCGAAGCTAACCGAGACCTGTCCGCCGATCAAGTCGGCGAGTGCGGCGCTACTGCCCTTGTAGGGCACATGGACAATATCAAGATCGTGTTGGCTTTTGAAAAGCTCCATTGTTAAGTTGGGGGGCGATCCGATTCCGGGCGAAGCGTAGTTAAGTTTGCCGGGATTTTCTTTTACCCATGCGATGAATTCTTTAACCGTAGTAGCGGGAACCGACGGGTGCACATTCAAAATCAATGGCAGCACCGACGTCAATGCTATTTGGGTGAAATCGTTGAGAGGATCGTACGGCTGGGGCACAAACAAACTGGGTGTTATGGCATGAGGCCCATTCCCAGTAAGCAGTAACGTATAGCCGTCCGGGGCAGCACGGGCGACGGCCGTGTGTCCGATAATGCCGGAGGCGCCCGGTCGATTATCCACCACTATCGGTTGACCAAGCGAAGCTCCCAGCTTTTCTGCCAAGAGCCGTGCCATGATGTCAGTTGCTCCCCCGGCCGGAAAAGGGACAATCATTCGAATCGGTTTGCTGGGCCAAGCAGCTTGCGCGAAAGCGCATGGAGCAGCTAAGCCGGCACCGGCAGCCGCTAGTGCAAATACAAAATCTCTGCGGTTCATACTTCTCCTCCTTCCCAAGATTACCGCGGTCTCCACCGAGCGGCATGAATTGCGGGTTCTGTTCAGGGCGCACGAGATAAGAGATCACAAGTGCGCTCAGTAGAAACTATTCAGTATTTACCCTTTGTCGTTTGGCCATTCTCTTCGCAGTTCCAATGCAGTCTGCACCGACGTCTTGATTCGATCGACGTCACATTGGCTGCGCGACTGCGTTGAGAGGTCCTTCAGATGCGCTACTTTTACGTTGACGCAGTTAATCGGGTCGATAAAAAGGCTCATCTCCCAGAATGGTAGTCCGGCGCATCAGACGTCTGTAGCGATCGTCGAAATCCGTAGCACGGTGCATGGTCGATCGGTTATCCCAAAACACCAGGTCACCCGGTTGCCACTTGTGCCTATAAACAAACTGCGGTTGAGTGGCAAACTGTGTTAGCTCAAGAATCAGCTGGCGTCCTGCCTCTTCGCTCATTTCGGCAATGGTTCGAGTGAGTCCTTCGCCAACGTATAAGGCCTGTCTACCGGTGCTGGGATGCGTTCTAACGGCGGGATGTTTTACCGGCGGTGTCTTGGCTTCCTCCTCGGGCGTCAAGGGGGTTCGATGTGTGAGGTAAGTTCGATAGTGCCAGGGATAATCATGAATCCCATGTAACGCCGCTAGGCGACGTTGTTCCGCTTTGGGTAACGCATCGTAGGCGGCGAACATGCCTGCAAACTCGGTATCGGCCCCTTCTGGCGGGCATTCCACCCCATACAGAAGGGAACCCATGCTTGGACGCGGCATAAACGACATATCTGAATGCCAGACCATCCCGGCACGATCGGCGCCAATTTTTTTCCCGTCTTCTCCAACAACATTTGAAATGATTGTTACTTCGGGACATTCGCTCATGTTGAAGCGGCTTATCACATGCCCCACTAACGGACCGAAATGTGCCGAGAAATCGCGATGGGCCCGCGGCGGAAGGTGTTGCCCCCGAAATACCAACACCCCGTGACGCTCCCACGCCTCTTTGATGTCGGAGATGACGGCAGGAGTGACAGGCCCTGACAGATCGACGCCTTCAATCTCGGCCCCGATATGCTCAGTAAGCTTTCTAACGATGATGCCGCTGGCTCCTTTATACGTGTCTGCTGTTACTGTTCCTGTTGTCATACTGCTCATATCCACCCTCTTGTCGGATTGTCGACAATAGGAAATATACTACTCGCCGATTCAGAATATGTAACTATATGAAACATTGGGAGCGTTTCGCATGGGTGCCGTACGTTGCAGTTCGCCGGCGTTTCGCGAGAGCGTTGAAACCGTGAATAGCGATACGATAGGGAGCGCAGAGGGAGGCGACCGTAGTCTCTTCAGCCAGCCCAAGGCTGAAGAGGACGAACGTTATCGGCGGGTGAGCCTTGCTCTATGAAGCTCCGGGCTGATTGAAGAGGGTCAAAGCGAACGCCAAGTTGTCATGCACGAGCTTTTGGCCTAGCTCCATCGCTCGTGCACTATCGTTCTTGCGCAATGCCTGCAACAGGTTCTTCCAGTTATGCCGTGATTGCTTTCGGCGCGTTTCTGCGGAGAGCCCGAGCTTGGTGTACCGCGCTATTTGCAGTGACATTTGCTGCAGCAACTCTGCCAATTTTCGGTTGCCACAGTGCTCACAGATGTACGTAGCCATGGTTGCCGAGAGTTCAGCGTGTGCAAGAGCGTGGGCGTCCTCGTCTTCCATCAACACGCTGTTCATTTTTCTGTAGGTCTCTTCCAAATGCTCAACGTCTTCACTGGAGCAGCGCGCAGCAAACAGACTACATGCCAACCCCAATAGAGCCGCGCGTATCTCGTAGATCTCGGCCATTTCCGACGAGCTTAGCTCGGTGACTCGTGCCCCATGCCGAGGTTGAATCGTAACAACCCCGTCACGCTCGAGAATGCGGAGGGCTTCTCGCACACTGCTGCGGCTAACGCCAAAAAATTCGGCGAGCGGAATTTCCCGCAGATTCGCACCGGGTTTGATTTCATTCTTGAGAATGCTCTCTGCGATCGCTTTAGCGACTTGTTCTGGAACACTTACGAGACTTGGGGGGGAACCAGAAAACATGAACAACGAAGCTCCAAAAATCTGGGCACACCACTTCCAACCACAATGGCAGCATCTCGTGCTTTGCGCCTAGTGATGCCTACTTCGCTCACCTATGAATATTCGGTTTTGCGCTGCAATGCTAGGTTTGGTGCAGCTGCGTCGAGCTGTCCAGTTAGGTACTATTGGTAATGGTACATCTTTCTTCACGGGGGTTCGTTCGCGCAACCTTCTCCCGCACGAGCAACGTTGCGTCGAACGCAGGTAACCACGGATACCGCCTTGTCTTCCCTCACGAATGGCCTTAGTCGGAGCCAGGAGTGGGGGCATTAACAAGCGCCTCTAAGGGCGCGTTCTGGGAGTGTCTGAGTAGGACATCCAGGACATCCGGTGCTGCCCTACATCGCCGTGTGTTTCGAGCGCGGTCTGGTACCGTATTGACAACTGCGCCAAAATGGGTGTGTCGTACCCACGAACGAGATGCCGCCATGAAGCAAATCCAACCCGACCTTTGGGAAACCGACGTCGAAAGCCCGTTTCCGGGCCTCACTACCCATGCCTACTTGTTAACTCGCGGCGAGGGAAACGTGCTGTTCTACAACACGGGGCACGCCCGCGAGCTCGAGCAAATGGCGCAGTTGGGAGGTGTGGCTTATCAGCTCTTGAGCCATCGTGATGAGTTAGGCGATTCTTTAAATGCTATTGCAGAGCGGTTCGGTAGCCAGTTGGGTGGTCATCTTGCCGAGCGCGATGACTTTGCGCGTTATCGCCTGCCCGATATCGTCTTCGATAAACGACAACGCATCTTAGGCAACATCGAAGTCATTCCAGTTCCGGGGCACTCGCCCGGCAGCACGAGCTTTCTGGTCGAATCTCCGTATGGCAAGCGTTATTTGTTCACGGGCGACACCCTCTATCGTGCGAAGGGTGGCGTGTGGAGAGCTGGCTTCATCCCGGGACACAGCAAGCCCAGCGAGCGCCCATTACTGGCTGAAGCCTTGCGTGTTTTGCGGTCACTAGAGCCCGACGTCGTATTGTCCAGCGCTTTTGGGGGTGAGACGGGCTACGAGGAGTTAACTAAAGCCCAATGGAATGCACATGTAGATCGCGCTATCGACATGCTTTTCACATAGGCTCAAGGCGACGGCCATCCGCCGAACTGAGCAAACCGACAGGGCCGCCCGATGAAGCGTCACCTCGTTCTAGCTACGGCCGAAGCTGTGTAGCGCGCCGTCCATAAGAAGTGGGGCTCCGCGCCGTGGTTCACATGCGGGCGACCCGTTCCATGTTGTTTGTCTCGATGCCAGTCTTCTTTTGCGCCCGGTCAGTGCAAGAATGCGCGAGACATCAGCGGGCCGTTAGGATTCACCTGAAAAAGCACCAACAAACTTTTTTGCAACGCTAGAGCCAGAAGTGGTCATCCAACATTCAACCAGGCGTCACGACATGATCCCGGTCGACATCGAAGTTGTCTGGCGAAAGCTCGAAGCATCACAAGCGCAGTGTGTGCCGTGGCAATCCATTGACAAGGCGACCCTGAAACGCGCATGGCTATATCCGGAGTACCCCAGTGACACCGGCGCTGGTGGAGCGGGGCAGGGCGTATTGTCGGGGTTAACTTTCGGCGTCAAGGACAACATCGATGTAGAGGGATACGCCACCACTTGTGGTTCTCCGCTCTACGTAGGCGATACGCCTCGCCTGGATGCGGCCTGCGTGGCGCGTTTGCGATCGGCCGGAGCAATCCCGGTAGGCAAGACGGTAACGGCAGAGTTTGCGTTTCAGTGCAGTGGACCAACCCGAAACCCTTGGAACACAGCTCACACGGCGGGAGGGTCTTCCAGCGGTTCCGCAGCCGCCGTGGCTTGTGGAGTGGTGGATTTTGCGCTCGGCACGCAAACGGGCGGTTCGGTGATTCGTCCTGCTGCATATTGCGGTGTCTTCGGCTTCAAGCCAACCCGAGGTGTTGTCCATCGGGGCGGTGTGCATTTGTTAGCGGATAGCCTCGATACGATTGGATGGTTCGCGCGTAGTCTCTCACTCATCAAAAAGATCGCCGAGGTTTTAATGTCCGCGGGGTATGGCACGTCATTAGCGGCTGCGGAGCCTCGCATCGCCATCATCCGGGCAGAGGGTCTTGCTTCATTAGAGGCTTCCACGCACGACGTCATCAATGAAGCGATCGGGGCCTTAAAAGAAAGAGGGTTGGCGGTTTCCGAAATCAGTGTCGACAATTTGTTGGTATCTCTTGACGACTGCCATCGTGTCGTGATGCGTTATGAGATGGCGCACGGGCTTTGGCCGGAATATAGCAAGAGTGCGGCCCTCCTTAGCAAACAGCTTCTTGATGCCATTGATGAAGGGCGACGGATCAGCGGCCAACGCTTCGTTGATGCCCGTGTCCGTGCCCAACAGCTGGAAACAGCTTTGCTCGACGAGTTGAAGGGGTTTCACTGGGTGCTCACTCCCAGTGCACCTGGCGAAGCCCCCAAAGGCTTAGCCAATACCGGGAACTCCGTTTTCAACCGCGTCTGGTCTATGTTGGGTTGGCCGTCACTGCATCTGCCTCTCGATTATGGCCCGGCCGGGTTGCCGCTGGGTTTGCAGCTGGTCGGCCGCCCATACACAGATCATGCGCTACTCGACGCAGCATCCACGTTGCACCAATTGCTCGACCTGCGCGCCGGCATTGTGATGCCCGCCATGGGCGCTGCGTAGACTCTGCCCGGGAGTAGCGCGCTCGCGGCAACTTACGTTTGCTCTTATTCGAAACGCGCCTTAATGGCTCTACAGCTAGCATCGTCCTGCGGCTCAGAAAGTTGGAGGTCTTGCGGGCGGCTGCCATAAGGGTAGCGTGCCGATGTCGCAGCTCATAGAGTCATGAGTCGGCATACAAAGCAAGCGCCTCCACTGCATGCCTCGCCACCAGGTTCCGTACCGAAGGCCCATGACATTACTTCGCTGCTCCTAAGGGAAGACGTGCGGGCATGCCCTTTGCGCTACATCAGGTTTCGACAAGGAGCGGACATGCCTGCAAAATCGAAGGCTCAGCAAAAGGCGGCGGGGATAGCGCTGGCGGCGAAGCGCGGGGAGAAAAAGGTGGGAGATCTAAAGGGACCCGCTCGATCGATGTATGAGTCGATGAGTGAAGACGAACTCCACGACTTCGCTGCGACCGAGCGGAAGCACAAGCCCAACCATAAATCAGATAAGAAATAGTCGCGGGCGCTAGGCGAGCATTGTCGGGTTAACTCATGCTGCGCCAAACATGACGGGAGGACGCCCTCCCGAATCAGGGCACTCAAAACGTGCTTCGCGGTGCCCGCAGTGACGCCATTGATTACGGTTTGCTGTAGAGGTCAGCGGTTAATGGGTTGTATGGGTACAACCACTCGTTGCGGGAGCGCGCAATATTGCGATCGCGGAACGCCTTCCGCATCTCTTCCGCATCGCTGATGTGATAGAGCTCGCCCATTTCGGTCGATTCGTGCACAACGCGGGCAGTCCGCGGTGCGCGGTGCTCGTGATATATGCGTAAGCGCTCGGCCAATGGCAAATCCAGCTCCAGCGCGCGCGCCAGGACGGCGCCGTCTTCGATGGCCATAGCCGCTCCTTGCGCCATGTAAGGCAAGGTTGCGTGAACTGCATCGCCGAGCATCGTGACACGCGCCGTACTCCACACCATACTTGGAATGCGATTGTTTAAAGCCCATCGGTAGCATTCATCGCGATCGACGGCCTCAATCACTGCACGCACCATGGGGTGCCAGCCGGCATAATCTTGATCGAGCTCGCTCCATGGGCGTCGGGCGGTCCACGACTCTTCCCGGTCGTCACGCTCGACGCAACCAACGAAGTTCAATAGTTCGCCATTGCGCAGGTAGTAAGTGACTGCGTGGTTGGCTGGGCCGCACCAAATGGTGGACACAATATCGGTACGCAATTCCGGCGGAATGCGCTCGATAGGCACCGTGCAGCGCCAGGCAACTTGCCCGGTAAACTGCGGGTCGTCGTCCCCCAGAACGAACTGCCGCACGACCGACTTGATGCCGTCTGCGCCCACCACCAGTTCGCTGCGATGCGTGCGACCATCTTCAAAGCGCAAGGTGACTCCGTCGTCATCTTCTTGCAGGCTCACAACCCGTGAATTGACTTCGATGGCATTCGGAGCAACTGCTTGTACGGATTCGACCAAAGCCGCGTGCAGGTCGGCGCGATGAATCTGAAAATAAGGCTTACCGTGCTGGCGTTCGTGCGGCTCACCCAAAGGGATGGTGTGCAGCACCTCGCCGTCATCGAAGCGGCGGAACTCAAAGGCTTTGGGACGTACCGCCAAAGGCTCGATGCGCGGACGTATCCCCAGCGCATCCAGGGCATGCATGGCGTTAGCGCTCATCTGGATGCCGGCGCCAACCTCCCCCAGCGTCGGCGCTTGTTCGAACACTTTAACTTGATGGCCCCGTTGCAGCAGAAAGGAAGCGGCCGTGAGCCCGCCTATTCCAGCGCCGACTATCGCGATTTCCATAACGTACAACTCCTGCTAGAAAGGATGCTGGCCTATGCGACGGCCAGCCGCTTAACGGTGAACAACGCCTCTGGCTTATTCTGCCTTGATTCCTTGCGCTTTGATCAGTGCTGCCCAGCGTTCGGCATCGCGGCGCAACAGTGCAGCAAATTCGTCAGGCGTGCTGTGGGCTGGGGTCATCCCCTGCGATTCGAATGCGGTGCGAATTTCGGGCATCTCCAGGATTTCCTTCAGCTCAGCATTCAATGAGTCAATCACCTCGCGTGGGGTGCCTTTGGGAGCAAGAATGCCATACCACATGTCGACTTCCATCTCCCCAAAGCCCAACGTACTCAGAGGCGGCACGTTGGGTAACAAGGGGTGGGCTTCGGGCGAGCTGATTGCCAGAGGTACGATGCGGCCCGATTTAATATGCTCCAGTGCGACGTGTATAGGCAGGAACATGATGTCGATTTGGCCGCCCAAGAGGTCCGTCAATGCAGGTCCTGTCCCGCGGTAGGGAATGTGGGTCATGTCGGTGCCGGTGCGGGCCATCCAAAGTTCGGTCGCCAAATGGTGTGGGGTACCATTGCCCGGAGAGCCGTAATTAATTTCACCGGGGCGTGCGCGTGACTCCTCAATTAATTGTTCGGCGGACGTAATTCCCGACTTCTCTGCTGCCACCAGCATGAGCTGCCCCCAACTGGTGAGCGAGACTGCATCCAAGTCCTCGACCGGGTCGAAGTGGAGGTCGGGGAACAACGAGGCGTTCATGACCACGGTACTAACGGTCACCAGCAGTGTATCGCCGTCGGGTTGGGCGCGCACGACATGCGAGGTTCCGATATTGCCGGACGCCCCGGCCTTGTTCTCAACCACGACCGGACGTCCCAGCTTTTCGCCTATTCGTGGACCAACTTGGCGGGCGATCATATCGATGCCGGTGCCAGGCGTGAAGGGCACGACCAAATGAATGGGAGCGTTCGCAAGCTGTGCCGAGGCCGGCGCAAGCAATGCGATCATGGCTAGCCCGGCCAGCCAGCGGCGAAGTGAGAATTGCATGCTTAACTACCTTCTTGAGTGAATCAATGCGTTAGAGAGCTTGTTAGTATACTAACATTGCCGTTCCTTATGTCCTTCGAAGACAAAAAAAATTCTGCCAAGTGTCTCGCAGCGTAGGTATCAAAGAGCCGCGTCTATCCCAGCGGGGTTCGCTTGCCTTATTGATTGGGTGACGTTGGCGACACCCACGCGAATTGCTACGCGTCAGGACTGCGGGGTGGCATCATTTCGGCGCGGGCTTCCGGTTCCAGCCCGTCACAGAGCTTATTCAGCAAGTGGGTGAGCGTGCTCTGTTCGTTGGGGCTTAGAGGGGAATAGAGGCGATCGATGGCCCGTTCAGCCAAAGGCTGAGCCCGTTCAAATGCGCGTTGCCCCTCTTGGGTGAGTTCAAGCGACAGTCTTCGTTTGGGCGGCGTGCTTCGCCGTATCAGTAGGCCGCGCTGCTCCAGCCCTTTGGCTACATGCAAAATGGTGACTCGATCCAGACCCAATGCGCGCGAGAGGGTCGACTGATCAATGCCGGGGGCATGCTGCAGAATGTAAAGCACGCCAAACTGGGCAGGAGTCAAGTTAAGTTCGGCACATTCGCGTTCGAAAATTGCCACCGAAATGCGGTGTGCGCGCCGAAGCAGAAACCCGGGGCGCTGGTACAAACGGGTGAAGGGATCAGTATGAGACACGGTGCCCAAAGAACAACTACCTGTTGGATCAGTATAGTCGACCCCCAGCAATGCATGGGGGCGCGCTTGATGCAGCTCCCGCCAGAATGTAGGTGCCAGAGTCAGGCACCAGCTCGGGATAGCTGATCAGGGGTGTCGACATCTTGCACGCAGCCCGGATCGGCGCAGTCAATAAAGGCAAGTTGCTTCCCGATACTGCGTAATAAACCGCGAGCTCCTTCAGTTGGAGGCAGGTTGGCCAATTCGGGTATCAAACGCGACGAAAAAGCCACGGGGTGACCGGGACTGCCGTCGAAACGCGGGCGAGCAGCGAGAGCACCTGCCCAAATCGCTTGCTCCACAGCCTCAACCGTAGCGGGTTGAAGCCAGGGCAAGTCTCCTAAGGTGATCATTACACCGGGCAGCTCGGCCCTTGCCCGAGCGTGCTTGTCTTCTGCTGACACATCCGAAATTGTTCGCGTCTGGCGCAAGTACTCCTCCCGAAAACTTTGCGGCGTTTGCTGTCCCCGGACTTGCTGGAGGGTGTGCAGTCCGTGGCGTAAGGGCGCGCCCATGCCTCGCGCCGCGTCTACACAACAGCTAACCCTGACGGGCAGGCGATCCAGGCACTCGGCGATGCGGGCATGGGTGTCTGGATTCGTCACAACAACGATCGTACGCTCTTGCGCCAACACTGCCCGACAGCTTGCTTGAATCATCAGCGTACCGTCTGCCAGGGGTTCGAACAGCTTATGCCGTCCGGTTGCTGCCCGGTAACGTCTACTTTGCCCGGCGGCAAGCATAATGACGGGTAAGCGGCTGTTCATCTGGATCTCCTCACTCTTCGTGAAGTGCGTCAGGCTGTGATAGGCGAGAAAGACCGCTTATATTAGCGCTTAAGATCAAGGCCGTATTTCAAGGCCGTATTGCGAGATCGTGGCGGTGTGGTTGCACAGCGATGGTGGTCGGGCGGCAATAGCCGGGTTCTATAGCGGAACCAAAGGAGGTAGTCGAGCCCTACCACTGAGATTGAATGACATCGGTGGTGCAAGAGATCGATACCCGTAAGGGATAACGACAACAGCAATGGGAAGGGGCCCATGTACGCACGTTTGCGAGAATTGGATTTGAGCTTGTTGTTGGTAGTAGACGCGTTACTGCAAACAGGTAGTGCAACGGCGGCCGCTCAAAAGTTGGGGATCAGTCAATCTACGTTAAGTACACAACTGGCACGTCTGCGACGCGTCCTCAATGACGACCTATTCGTCAAAACGCCCACCGGTCTCGAGCCTACCCAACGGGCCCTCGCCTTGGCGCCTGTCGCGACCAGAATCCTAGAAGACGTTAAGCAAAATGTGCTGACGCAGCCAGTTTTCAATCCACACTGCGACGAACGCCGTTTTGTCATCGTCGCCGGGGAAATCGGGCAGCTTGTATTTGTTCCGACATTATTGAAAGAGTTGCGGCAGGTTGCCCCAGGCGTGTCGTTGCGCGTCCTCGGAGGCGACGTCACCCGCCGTGGGGCGCTCATTGAGAGCGGTGAGGCTGACTTGGCCGTTGGGCTTTTTCCAGATTTTGCTAACACGGGAATTTTTCAGCAAAAGCTTTATCCCGCCCACCCTGTGGTATGTCTGGCCCGTGCCGATCACCCCTTGCTTGAACAGGGGCTTAGCGTGAGTTTGCTAAATAGTCTAGAGCACGCTGTCGTGGGTGCCGAGATGGGCTATGAGGCCTTTTACGAACCCTATTTGAAGAAGGCCGGCATCGAGCGCCGCGTCGTTGCTGAGCTGCCCACGCTGGCGGCGGTGCCGTGGCTGATACTGAACAGCGACCTCATCACCATTGTTCCCCAGACATTGGCAGCGCTGTACTGTCAGGATTCTCGGTTCACCATGCATCCTTTGCCGGTAAGCATGCCTAAGCTCGAAGTGCGGCAGTTTTGGCACCGACGTGTACATCATGACCCAGGTGTAGTCTGGCTGCGTCAATTCATTGCCGATCACTTTCAGACCGCGCATCCGCTCGATCGGCAGCAGTCGATTACACCGGCGCATTTCGCTCCCGGTGTGGCGCACCTACATTCAAGCGTCCGCGCTTGAGCCGTCGCTACTTCCTTGCCGCACACTTCAACAAGACAATGGCGTTCAGCCTGCCTCTTTCGGATTCTCGATAACTGTTATCGAGCTTTAATGCTTACCATGCGGTTAGGGCTTGGCTAAGATCAAACGGCCCGTGAAGGGGACATAAAAATACCGCATGGTGCGGCATCGCCGGTTCACGGATGGGGTGGCCAAGCTCGTACGTTGGCAGTTTATTCGCCGCTGTTAGCTTTGCTCCCGATGACCCGGCAGCACATTTCAGTCTTGGAGGGGAACATTGTGAGCAGACACGTTTTGCGTATTGTGCTGAGTGCGTTGGTTGCGATTTGGCTGCCATTCGCCAGCGCCGCTCAAGAGCGTAATGTCATTCACTTCGTACTGGGTTTCCCACCCGGTGCAGGCTTTGACAGCTTGGCTCGCTTGTTAGCAGAACAGGTTGCACGAGAGCTGGACCGCCCGGTTGTCGTAGAGAATCGTACTGGGGCATCGGGACGCTTGGCTGTCGATTACGTTAGACGACAGCGGCCTGATGGCAACACGGTCTTGCTGGCACCCATGTCTGCGATGGCTATCTTCCCGCACACGTATCGAAACCTCTCGTACGATCCGGCCAAAGACTTTGTTCCGGTGGCCGCTTTAGCCGCATTTGGGCTGGCGTGGGCAGTGCACCCCGACGTACCTGCGTCAACCTTGGCCGAGTATGTCGAGCTGGTGAAGAAAAACCCGGATATGGGTCATTATGGTTCCACCGGTGTAGGTACGCCGTCCCATTTCTTCGCGACCATGTACGAAGATGCGGCCGATATGAGCCTGTTACACGTGCCACACCGTGGCGCTGCCGATGTCATGACGTCGCTTCTAGGCGGGCATTTGAAGGCTGCAATACTTACGGTCAATGACATTGCTCGTCAACACAGTGCTGGCCGGGTCCGGGCGATAGGAGTCTCTGCACCGCAGCGCGAAGCGGTTTTGCCGGAAGTTCCTACATTTAAAGAATCGGGGTACGACATTCAGGGCAGTTTCTGGTACGGAGCCTACGTGCCCGCAGGTACGCCCGAGGCCACCGTACAGCGTTTGACACAGGCCTTTCTCAAGGCATTGTCAACGCCCGAAGTGCAAAACTACATCAAAGAAGCGGGGATGACCGTAATCGCGGGCGATGGCCAGGAGCTAGCTCGTATTCAGCGTGAAGACTATGAGCGCTGGGGTCCGGTCATTAAGGCTACCGGTTTTGTAGCCGAGGATTGATGTCCGGCATGATTCCTAAGCGAAGTAGCCGATTTGCGCGAGTTACTAACCTGACGACCATGCGGGAAGGACGATGAAGGCAGCGCCGTTCGCCTATTTCCGGCCCAGCTCTCTGGATGCCGCGTTGGCATGCCTAGCCGAGCGCGGTGAAGAGGCACGACTATTGGCTGGTGGGCAAAGCCTGCTGCCGCTTCTACACATGCGGCTCACCCATACGCAGGTGCTGATCGACATTACTCGTTTGGACGAGCTGCGAGGCATTCAGGTAGAGGGTGATTGGTTGCGGATCGGCGCGCTTACGCAACACGAAGTAGCATTGCAGTCACCGTTGGTGCAAAGACATGCGCCCTTGTTGTCACAGGCGCTACCGCATGTGGCACATTTCGCAGTCCGGCAGCGCGGCACTTTTGGCGGCAGTGTCGCCTTGGCCGATCCCTCGGCCGAGATTCCCGCAGTTTGCCTTACTTTAGGGGCAGAGTTTGACATCGCGTCCCCGGAAGGTCACCGTCGGGTCGCGGCCGAGAGTTTTTTTCTTGGCCCCTACACGACAATCCTGGCACCCGACGAGATTCTCGTCGCGGCCTACCTGCCTTTGGCGGACGCGAGCGATTGGTTTGGCTTTGTCGAGCAGTCCAGGCGGCAGGGCGATTACGCCATCGTAGGCGTATGTTGCGCATTGCGCCAGAACCGGGGCGAAATCGAGCGGGCGAGAGTCGGCGCATTCGGAATAGGGGGGCGACCACAACTTCTCGACGGGGTCAATGCGGCTCTGGAAGGCGCCACGCTCGACACGGCAGTCATCCAGCGGAGTCTCGAGATCGCAGAGTCGGAAGTGGATGCCGTTTCTGATTTGCACACCAGTGCACACACGAAGCGTTATCTATTGCGCGTACATTTGCAACGCGTGCTCACAGCGGCGAAGGAAAGCATATGAGTTTTGTCAGCACGCCAGTCACGCAGGGGCAGATCACCGTCACCATTAATGGGGTCACGATCACCAGCCAGGTATCGGTCCGCCAGCATTTGGCCGATTTCTTGCGAGAAGCTCAGGGCTTAACGGGGACGCACCTCGGGTGCGAGCACGGTGTCTGTGGCGCGTGCACCGTGCTGGTTGACGATGTTCCTGTCAGAAGTTGCCTCATGCTTGCCGTTCAAGTCGATGGGAAAGCAGTGCGCACCATCGAAGGGTTTGACGATGACAGCGCCATGCAACGTCTGCAGGAAGCATTCGCTCGGCGCAACGCAGCACAGTGTGGTTTTTGTACGCCGGGCATGTTGATTACCGCGCGCGAATTGGTGCGCAGCGGAGTGCAACCCTCGCGTGACGAGGTGCGGATGCATTTATCGGGAAATCTCTGCCGCTGTACGGGCTATCAAGCGATCGTAGATGCGGTTGTCGATGTGTGCAACACCGCGAGCATGGCCACCTCCATTGAAAGCAGAGGCGACACATGAACACTTCCCGTTCACTACCAACCACCGGTCAACGCGCGTGGGCGGAGGCGGGCATGCAACCCAGTCAAGGCACGGCAAGCGTCCCCCGCGCCTTAGCACCTTCGCAGACGGCCACGACGGCTCCCGCGGCCATCGTTGAAGAGTCGGGCGAGCTTCTCGGCGTTGGACGCTCGCCCGAGGAACCCGTGCGTATTGGTGCTTCGCTGCCAAGAAAGGGGATTGAGCGGCTGCTGCGTGGCCGGGGCCGCTATGTCGACGATTTGCAGTTACCGCGGATGGTGCACGCCGCCATGGTGCGAAGCCCGTACGCGCATGCGCGCATTCGCAGCATCGATATTGGCGATGCTGAACAGGCTCCAGGGGTTGTCGCGGTGTTTACTGCGAAGGATCTCAATGCGATCTGCAAGCCTTGGGTTGGAACATTAAAAACCGCCCCCGGCATGCGTTCCCCCGAGCAGTCCCCTTTAGCGGGCGATCGCGTCTGCTGGCAAGGTGAAGCTGTTGCCATCGTCGTGGCCGAAAGCCGTGCGATGGCCGAGGATGCGGCCGAACTCGTTTGGGTAGACTGGGAACCTCTGCCGGTGCAGGCAAATGACGACGCAGCTCTCGAGCCGGATGCCGTCAAGGTGCATGAAGAGTACGAGAACAATTTATGCTACCGGCGGGATGTGAGTGGGGGCGATGTGGAAGCTGGCCTGGCACAGGCGCATCACGTTGTGCGTGCCACCCTTCGAACGGGTCGGCACACCCACATGCCACTAGAACCACGCGTTATTTTGGCCGACTTCAACCCGGCGGATCGCCAATTGCATGTATGGCACTCTTCCCAGGCGCCGCACATGACGCAGTGGTTATTGGCCCATCATTTTGGGCTGCCTGAAAGCCAGGTGCGTGTTAGCCTCGCCGATGTGGGTGGCAGTTTCGGCCTCAAGATTCAATTCTTTGGCGACGAGGTCGCGGCGGTTGGTGCGTCCATCTTGCTGGGCCGCCCGGTCAAGTTTATTGCCGACAGAATCGAATCGTTCCAAAGCGACTTGCACGCACGCGGCCACGTTATCGACATGGCGATGGGTGTTGCCAAGAATGGCGAAATCACTGGCGTCAAGGTTTACGATAAGCAAACGTTTGGGCCCTATGGCAGCTACCCGCGTGCAGGTGTCGGTGAGGGGAATCAAGTCATCAACTTGATCGGCGCGCCTTACCGCAATCGCAACTATCAGGCGCGCCTTGACGTCGCCTTTCAAAACAAGGTGCCCATAGGCCCCTACCGCGCGGTTGGTCATCCGGTGGCCTGTTTTGCCACCGAAGTGATGCTGGACGAAGCCGCCAGAAAGATCGGAATGGATCCTGTTGAAATTCGTCGGCGCAATCTCATTCCGGATGATGCTTACCCCTGGCAGCTTGCCGCAGGGCCCGTACTCGACGAACTCTCTATGCAGGCGGCGCTTGAGCGTCTGGTGCAGCTTTGCGACTACGAAAACCTTCGGCGCGACCAGGCAGAACAGCGCCGACACGGAGTGTACCGGGGCATTGGGATCGCAAATTTCGTTGAAATGACGAATCCCTCGTCGCTGGTCTATGGCGCGGGGGGAGCGCCGATTGCCGGCCAGGACGCTTGCATGTTGCGCTTGACCGCAGGCGGTGCCGTGCACTGCGCCGTGGGCGTTGCTGAGTTTGGTCAGGGCGCCACTATGGCGTTGGCACAAATTGTGGCAGCAACGCTGTCGGTGCCATTAGAGCAGGTGCGCGTCATGCTCGGTGATACCGACATCACGCCGTATGGCGGTGGTAACTGGGGGTCGCGCGGCACCGGTATCGCCGGTGAGGCGGTCTTGCAAGCCGCACTTGAACTGCGTCAGCGTATTCTCCGGTTTGCCGCGCATGCACTCGAGAAATCAGTCGACGAGCTCATGCTCTGCGATGGGTGGGTGTGTGCGGCAGCGGGCGGCGCACAACTGATCTCGCTCGAGGAATTGGGGCGGCGCAACTATTTTCGACCGGATCTCACCCCAGCTGAACAAACGCCCGAGCTCATGGTCACCCGCAGTTTTGCGCAGCGTCGCGGAACGGGTGTATTTACCAACGGCGTTCAGGCAAGCTGGGTGGAGGTCGATGTCGAAATTGGGAGCGTCAAACTGCTCAAGCATTGGGTAGTGGAAGACTGCGGCACTATTATCAACCCGTTGCTGGTCGACGAGCAATTGCGCGGTGGCGTGGTTCAAGGTATTGGCGCGGCGCTCTACGAGGAAGTGCTATACAACGGCGATGGCCAGTTGCTGAATGCAAGTCTGGCCGATTACCTGGTGCCCATGGCCGCCGAGATGCCGGACATCGAAATCGCTCATTTGCAAACCCCCACCAAATCCTCTCAATTGGGGGCGAAAGGCGCAGGCGAAGCCGGGGTGGCTGGGGCGTCGGCAGCAGTCGTCAACGCGATCAATGATGCCATTGCCCCTCTGAACGGATTTGTTACGCAGATTCCCGCAACTCCCGAGCGCATACTCCAAGCGCTAGGCCGCGTTTCCTCCGCCAATCGCGATGCATGATGGAACAATAGGCAGAGGAAGCTTTTTGCTTATTACGAGAATTAATTAGAAGCTATGCAGATTACAGGGCAGCAAGTTATTCCAGCAGCAAGGGAACGGGTTTGGGCAGCCCTGACCGACCCCGAGGTGTTGAAGCGTTGCTTACCAGGCTGCCAAAGCGTTGAGCAACAGCCTGATTACCAATATGCGGTGCTCATGACGACCACGGTGGGGCCAATGCGCGTTCGTATGCGTGGTCAGCTCAAGCTCGAAAATGTGGTGGAAGGCGAGTCATGCAGCATGCGCTTCGAGGGGCAGGGCGGGGCGATGGGCTTTGCTTCGGGTCAGGCACAAGTTGACTTAGTCGAGACTAACGGCGAAACGCAGCTACGCTATGCAGCCGAGGCCCTCATGGGCGGCAAACTGGCACAGCTCGGTGGCCGCGTCATTGACGGAGTTGTGCAAAAGCTTTCCGGAGATTTCTTCGACGCATTGCGTGCAGAGTTTCAGGACGTGCCGACCGCACAAGAGCCGGATGCCAAGCAGGATAGGTCGAAGACACCCCAAATCACCCCTGAGTTGTCTGCGCTTCAGCATGCACAAAAAAGCGCAGACAACAGTATTCAGGTCGACCGGGCCGCACCTTCACCTGCTTGGGCTGCAGCGGCGTGGTGGCAGCGACCCATCCCCGGATGGGTTGCTGTTCTAATTGCCGTCGCTTTCGGGTTTATCTTGGGTCGAATCTAGCGGCGTCTTGCACTGCCTTGCTAGCCGAACCTTGTTCAGACAAGCCCGCGACTATCAATCAATTCCCTGTCGCATCCTGCTGCCCGCCCGAGTGCCACCATTAAACTCCGAACTGCAAACCAATGTTCCTGTAACACGCCGGTGTTGCTTGCTGATCGCGCTGCAGAAAGACGCCAGTGATTCGCTCTGCGTCTGTATGCTGCCTCCGGCAGCAAACGGCCGACATGTGCGCAATCTTCCGGCCCAAAGTAGTGCTGTTTCACTTGGGCTGCGCCAAGGGCCGGTTTGCACCATCGCCCCTCTCCCTGGCGATGGTTAGCAAACCGGAACAGGTAGCCTAGAAGTAAAGCCGCGCTACCTCCTGGACCGCAGCCGCATTCGGATATTGTTCCAGCAATTTCTGCCAACGACCACGCGCTGCCTTTAGCATTGCCAGATCCAGCCCCAACGAGTCGGATTCTTCGATTGCAATCGTTAGGTCTTTCACGACATGAGCAGGGTGAAAGTTTGGTTGGAAGTCACCCTTGAGGGCGAGGGGACCCGCGCCGCGTAGCGAGCGCGAATCAGCGAGGCCCGCTTGCAGCATGGAAAGAATCTGGTCGGTGTCCAGCCCGGCCTTGCGCGCAAAAAACAACCCCTCAATGGCGCTTAACATGTTGAGCATGGCGACCGTTTGATTCACCAGCTTGGCGCGTTGTCCATTTCCGGGCTCGCCATAATGCAATACAGATTGTCCCATCGCTTCCAAGACGGGCTTTGCGCGCTCCAGGTGTTCGCTGTCACCGCCCACCATGATGATGAGAGTGGCATTCTCTGCGCCAGCCGGCCCACCCGTAACGGGAGCATCCAACGCACCCACACCGCGCTCTTTCGCCTTCTGGTGTACTTCCGCAGCAAGTCGAGGGCTGGAGGTTGTCATATCGATCAAAATGCTGCCGGAGCGCATAGTTTGAAGGACTCCGCCTTCCCCAAGATAGGTATCGCGTACATCTTGGGGAGTGCCAACCATGGAAATGACGAAATCTGCTTCTTGTGCAGCCTGAGCTGGTGTGTCGGCCCATTGTGCACCTTGTTCAATCAAGGTATCGGCCTTGCTTCGGGTGCGGTTATAAACGGTGACCGGATAACCGGCTTTTAACAGATTGGACGCCATGGACTTTCCCATGATGCCCGTACCGATGAAAGCAATTTTGTGCATGCTGTTTCCTGAATTCTGCAGTACGAAAATGCGACCTGTGGAGAGGGAGCATGAGCAAAAATACTTATGCTCATGAAGTATTGATAATAGTGTGCCTTCGGACTAATGACCAGACGTTTGATATGCGCTTGGACTTCGTAACTTGCGAACGGATGCATCTCTGTGCTTAACCGTTAAATGGCTTATAGCGCATCCGGCCAATACAAGCGCTTCGGATTATCCACTAGCAGTTTGTGTTGGAGTTCCGCGGTAGGCGCAATATGCGGTATGAAATCCACCAAGAGACCGTCATCTGGCATGTGATCTTTCAGGTTGGGGTGGGGCCAGTCTGTGCCCCATAAGACGCGGTCAGGAAACTCCCGTACCACGTGGCGGGCGAATGGTACAACGTCGCGATACGCATTGCGCTCGCCCTCTAAAGCCGGTGGGCCAGATACCGATAAGCGCTCTGGGCACGTCACCTTGCACCAGACGTGGTCGTGCTCACGCATAAAGTTAAGAAATTGCGTGAATTCCGGCCCATCGGCGGGCTTGCTGACGTCGGGACGTCCCATGTGGTCTACCACCACGGTTGTAGGTAAGCGCGCGAAAAACTCGCTTAGCTCGGGGAGGTCGGGCGCTTCGAAGTAAAGAACAATGTGCCAGCCTAACTCGGCGATGCGATGTGCAATTTCTAAGAGCTCGTCCTTCGGGGTGACATCGACCAGGCGCCGAACGAAGTTGAAGCGTACGCCACGCACGCCGGCGTCGTGTAGCGTTTGCAGTTCTGTATTGGTTACGCCGCGTCGAACGGTTGCGATACCGCGCGCTCGCCCTTGAGACGCGAGGAGGGCGTCGACCATCGCACGATTGTCAGCGCCGTGGCAGGTTGCTTGCACGATGACGTTATAGGTAAATCCAAGGTGGTCGCGGAGCGCGAAGAGCTGATCCTTGCTGGCATCACACGGGGTGTACTTGCGCTCGGGTGAGTAAGGGAATTGATTGCCGGGCCCAAAGACGTGGCAGTGGGCGTCAACACTGCCAGGAGGAAGTTGGAATTCAGGTTTGCTGGGGTTGGGATGCCAATCGAGCCACCCTGCGGTCTTGGTGAACGCGCTCATGCAGTCTCCGATCGTTATATAGCTATAGCGTAAAGCTAAACGGGCAACATACGAACGTCAATGGCACTCGAGTGGGCGCGACTCGATCAAAGCGCTGGCTGCGTTGCCGCGCTGTACCTGAGGTGTATATCGTGCTAGGTTTTGTTCCTGTGAGGTACTTGACGAACCTCTGAGCCGCGCTCGCGCGACACCACGACGGTGGCCATAAAGCTCTGCGGCTCAAGATGAGGCCAACGTCATCAACAGGCATCGTAAGCCGAGAGGGGACAAGGTTGAATCAAGTAGCGTCTACCGGTGAAAAGTCGAGTGTAGGGTTCGCCTATTTCATTGCTGCACTGCCACCACTTTTTTGGGCGGGAAACTTTCTATTGGCACGTATGTACCGCGGTGACATTCCGCCACTGCAGATGTCGTTTTGGCGCTGGGTGATCGCCATGGTTATTCTGCTAGCGATGACGGGGCCGGCTGTCCGGGCAAATAGTGCTCTGATTCGTAAAGAACTTCCGATGCTGGCGCTACTGGGCTTACTGGGCGTCACTGCGTTCAGCTCGTTTGTGTATACCGCATTGCATTACACGACGGTTATCAACGGCTCGCTGGTGAACAGTATGCTGCCGGTGGTTACGTTTATCCTCGCGCTCCTTATTCTGGGTGACCGAATCAGTTTGCGCCAAGGGTTGGGAGTCGTGCTGGCCATGCTGGGGGCCGTGGTCATCATCACCAGCGGAAATCTTGGGCAGGTGCTTAATCTCGGCTTTAACCGGGGCGACTTGCTGGTTTTCTGCGGGACCTCCTGCTGGGCCTTGTACACCGTATTGCTTAAATGGCGACCCACACAGCTTCCGCCGATGGTATTTCTTGCGGTCACCGTCAGCTTGGGCGTACTGTTTCATATCCCCTTTCTGATTTGGGAGATCGTCGCAGTAGGCACCTTCACTCCTACCTGGGATCGCCTCGCGGTCTTGGTGTACTTCGCTGTCTTCGCGTCGATACTGGCTTACGTATGCTGGGGGCGAGCGGTCGCTGCGATCGGGCCCGGACGCACAGGCACGTTCATGTACATGTTGCCGGCTTTCAGCGCCGCGCTGGCCATTACCATTTTGGGGGAGCACTTCGAGTTGTTTCACGCGGTGGGAGTCGCCTTGATTTTTGGCGGAATTATTCTGGTCACCAAGCCGGTCAAGTCTGTGGCCGTTGCGTAAACGTTTCTGTGGAGGCTTTTATGAGACCTCTAGTATCGATCACGACAGCCTTACTCGGAGCACTCTGGTGTTTCACGGCATCAGCAGCGTTGCCTTTTGGAGCGAAGGCGCCCAACTTCACTATAACTGCAGCATTGGCCGGCGAGGTGTTTCAGTTCTCCATGCAAAAGGCACTGGCGGAAGGCCCGGTCGTACTCTATTTTTATCCCGCTGCTTTCACCAAGGGCTGCACCATTGAAGCCAATACGTTTGCGGAAGCCATTGATGATTACCGAGCTCTCGGCGCATCCGTGATTGGTATTTCGGCCGATGATATCGAAACGCTAAAGGACTTCTCTGTTTCTGCCTGCGGCAGCAAGTTTCCCGTTGGGGCGGACACCTCAGGCGAGATTATCCGCTCATACGATGCCGAGTTGGGCACGCGCCCCGGAAGGGCAGATCGTATTTCCTACGTGATATCGCCGGCGGGTGAAGTCATTTATGCATATTCGTCGATTCAGCCCGAACATCACGTCCGCAACACGCTGGAGGCGCTGCGGCAATGGCAGACCCAGAACTCAGCGGGTCGATAACGAGCGCAAGTGGGGCGTTTATGCTAGAGCCGCCCAGCCCCGATCGTTTGCCACGCCTGATGGCGAGGGTTGGGCGTCTACCGTGTCACTCAGCGCTAACGTTTAAGCCGTGGGGGCAGTTTGCGTGACAGTTGCGGCGCATTTAGGGGTGCTGCTGCATAGCGCGATGGAGGCTCGGATCACTTACTGATAAATCTTGCCCCCGGAAGCTGGCCGGACGCTGATCGGCAAGCCAGGCTATCGCTGCGGCAGGTTGATCGGGCGACGCCAAGTGGGCGCGGGGCACGCGGCTTATCGGTCCCACCCCTGAACTGCGGATCCGCGCCTGCATCTGAGTATCGACCATGCCCGGTTGTAAGCCGTAGACGGCAATGCCATGTTTCGCATACTCGTGGTGCAGACTGGCAGTGAGCATGACCAGCCCGGCTTTTGAGGTGCAATAGGCAGACCAACCTTCCAGTGATGAATAAGCTGCACCGGTTGAAATATTCACCACAGTGGGCGTCTGGCTTGCGGACAACAGCGGGAAGAATGCGTGGAAGACGTTAAATGGCCCGACTAAATTGACCATCATTGCCTGTGCCCATTGCTGCGGGTCAACGTCTGCCACTAAGCCAATAGGGTCGATTTGCGCGGCGTTATTAACAATGATGTCAAGGCGGGCGTTAGCGTTCATCACGTGGCGCGCAGCTGACTTGACGCTGGCGTAATCGCTCACGTCGCAGCGTACCACCGAGCAGGGCACATGTTGCTGAACTGCCCGCACGGTTTGTGCTGCACGTTCTGGATCTCGCACGGCAAGAATGCACTGAATACCACGCTGCGCCAGCGCGACCGCTGTGGCAGCACCAATGCCCCGCCCAGCCCCAGTGATCAATGCGGTTTTAATCGGGGCGGTTGGTTTATTCATGGTAACTCCTGTTCAAGCTGATGTGCGTCAAACACTGAGCGGGTTAGGCTTGATCCCGCCTGCTGCTTGGGCTTCAATGGCAGCGTTTAAACAAACCGCTGATAGCGCCGTTCTGCGGCGTCACGCCAGTTGTTCGAATCGAGCACCCTGTCAAAGGTAGTTTATGTCCCGCAAAGCCGCTGTACTTCGTCACGTCACTTACGAGGGGTTGGATGCCCTCGAGCCCATTCTTGTTAACGCAGGCTACAACATCGAGTATATCGACGTCCCCGAAGACAAGGCCTTTGCCCACAAGGCGGAAGACGCGGACTTGCTAGTTATTCTGGGCGGGCCGATGGGGGTATACGAGGCCGACCAGTATCCCTTTTTGCACGGTGAAATCGAAGTTGTCGAACAGCGCCTCGTCCGCGAGCTGCCCGTACTGGGGCTCTGCTTGGGAGCGCAGATTATCGCTGCAGCACTCGGCGCCAAAGTGTATCGAGGCGAGCAGGGCAGGGAGAGAGGTTGGCACACCTTACACCTTACTGAGGCGGGGCATCGCAGTGCCCTGGCGCCGCTCAACCAAATGCAAGTGTTTCAGTGGCATCAGGACACGTTCGATTTGCCTCAGCAGGCAGTACATCTGGCGCGTACCGACACCTATGAAAACCAGGCGTTTAGCGTAGGACAGCATGTGCTCGCCCTGCAATTCCACTTGGAAGTTAGTGCGCCTGGGCTTGAACGCTGGTTTGAACATCTCGGCAAGAAATCTTCGAATCTGAACTTCGATTTAAAGGGCATCCGTCGGCAAACCGTCAGGGCTGCCCCCAAGGCGAATCTCGCTGCAGTGGATGTGCTCGAGGCTTACCTAGCGGGGCGTACACTCATCGGCGGCATGCCGTCCACCGGTACTTTCATGCCACCTGTGGTGGGTGACACGGATGCGACGGCCGTCGTGAGCACTTCGCATCACGCAGGAAAGGCCGAAGCCGCCGCCGTCTTGCTCACCACACCTGCTCGATCCGCGGCCCACATCTTGCCAGAAGAAAGTGCTTCGAGCGCAGGAACTAATCACCAGGAGGCAGCGATGTCAGACTCTCTCGAGAACCGCGTCACAGATCTCGAAGTAAAGCTGAGCTTTGCGGAAGACATGCTCGACCGTCTTAACGAAACCATCGTTAAGCAGCAGCGGCAAATTGAAGTTCTGGCGCGCGAAGTGATGGTTCTTCGTGATCAGATACCGGAAGTCGATGGACGTACACCGCACGAACCTGGTGACGAGATACCCCCACCCCATTATTGAATTGATAATGCGAGCTTAGCCTGGGGCGTGTGCAACCTTAGCTGCCTGCAATCCGCATCAAGCGGATACGTGTCGGTTGCAGCGACTAGTTCAAGATTATGGTGGGGGCTAGCCGTTGTCCGATTCACCGATTTAAGGCGGGGGCGACTGCATGCTTTCTATGGGCATACGGACGTGCTAAACGAGTAGTCGCCGAACGCCATCTTCAGTTACAGTCATGCTGTTGTCACTTTTGTTCAAGCTCGCATCCGTGCCTGATTGTTGTTTACGTAGCTTAACTGTCTTTCGTTCCTCATCTTTGCCTTCGCCGCTGGTCAAGGTAGTCTATCGTCTTCCCCATCCCACTTCCGAGGCTTTGACCCTATGGAAGTAGTCATTTTGCTCGGCCTCATCGTGCTCAACGGTGTATTTGCAATGTCCGAGATTGCGCTGGTGACTGCGCGTAAGGCGCGACTCATGAAGCAGGCCGAAGATGGTGATAAGGCTGCAGCGGTTGCGCTCAAGTTGGGGGAAGATCCCACCCGGTTTCTGTCCACGATACAGATTGGCATTACGTCGATCGGGCTGCTGAATGGAATCGTAGGGGAAGCCGCCTTGGCGGGGCCGCTGGCCGCTTGGATGGTCTCTATGGGGGTGCAGGCAAAAACGGCAAGCGTCACTTCAACTGCGGTCGTGGTGCTTGTAGTGACCTATGTGTCCATTGTGGTGGGGGAGCTGGTGCCCAAGCGCATCGGGCAGATCAGTGCTGAGCGGATTGCGCGCCTGGTTGCTCGACCCATGCAAATATTGGCCGCTGTAGCCGCGCCATTTGTGCAGTTTCTCTCATTTTCGACCCGAGCATTGCTGCGCCTTATGCGGGTTAAGCCGGCCCAGGTCACGGTGACCGAGGAAGAAATCGAGGCCATGCTTCAAGAAGGGTCGGAGGCGGGAGTGATCGAGCTGCCTGAGCACGAAATGGTTCGGAACGTTTTTCGTCTGGACGACCGTCGTGTGGGCTCGTTAATGATTCCGCGTTCTGACGTCATCTTCCTGGACGTTAATGCGCCGTGGCAAGAAAACCTGGAACGTCTCATCGCTTCTGGCCACTCTAGACTTCCGGTCTGTGACGGAACCCTCGATAAATTACTGGGCGTGGTGCAGGCTAAACAAATCCTGATGGATTTGGCCAAGGGAGAAGAGCCGGATTTTCGAAAAGACTTGAAGCCCGCGATTTTTGTATTAGAGCGGTTGACAGGCCTCGAAGTGTTGGAAGAGTTCCGCAACAATAATACGGAAGTCGCCTTCGTTATTGACGAATACGGAGGCATAGAAGGAATGGTCACGTTGCGTGACGTCATGGAAACAGTGACCGGCGAGCTGATTCTGGATGACGACGAAGAAGCCTGGGCGGTACAGCGGGAAGACGGATCGTGGCTCTTGGATGGTGCCATTCCGATTCCCGAGCTGAAAGACCGGCTAGAGCTACGCTTTGTGCCGGAGGAAGACAAGGGTCGTTACCACACGCTAGGCGGTATGGTGCTGTTGTTGTTGGGGCAAATTCCAAATACGGGTGACTGTGTAGAGTGGGAAGGCTGGAATTTTGAAGTGGTTGACATGGACGGCAAGCGTATCGACAAAGTCTTGGCGCAACCGCTTGCCAATGCACCGGTACCGTTGCCGCCACGCCATTGAGTTCCGCCCAGCCGTGACCTGGCCCCTTCGAAGGCTACAGCACATCCGCTGATCGGCGTGTTGCAGTTCGCAGCCAGTCGGTGATAGCGGTATCGGGGCTTAGGGCTTCGTAGAGCGCCAGGATAGCCTCGGCATGCTCAGCTTGATGGGTATCTTCCAACAAACCCCGAAACTTTCTGATCAGGGCAGTATTGCACTGAGCCAAGTCGCGACTGCCCGGGTGCACATCGGTGCGGGCGACAAGTGAGCCGCCATTATGCAGCTCCAGATGCACTTCCGCCACACCCTTCTCAAGCGATGGGTTGTAAGCTACCCGGATCTTGTCGTGCTGCTGTTTGAACGCAGCGTCTCTAAGAATCTCGGATCTGAAGCTACTGAGTCGTGTGGTGTCTTGGCCACATAGCACCAAAGCGGCAACTCCTGACGTGCTGAACTTGAGTTCGGTGCCATCTTTTGGGGTAGTAATACCGCAAACGGCTTCGAGCTCGGGCGATGCGTTGATCTGCACCTTGGCGATTTCGCTAGCGTCGACGCGCTCGTCACGCAGCATCGCTAATAAGGTGTCGATGATGGGGTGGGTGAGATAACACGCGGCGTGGTACTTGAATACGTTGTCATGCAGGTAGTAGCCGTCTTTAGGCTCGGACTCGAGCGCTTCCATCACGTTGAAATCGTGGCTATGTGTCACGGCGAATCCTGCTGGCGCGGTCAGGGCTTGTGGATGCGTGGAGAAATTGCGCGCTGCCAATAAGGCGGCAAACAGGCCGTTGTAGGCGGCTCGCCCAGTGCTGAGTGGCTTGCAAGCGGTGCCATCCATGACACGCAAGCCAGCAGCTTGGGCCGATGCAATGCTAAGTGCCGCGGCGGTACGGTCAATATCCAGGTCAAGCAGTCGCGCGCAAGCCACCGCTGTTGCCAGGGTGCCCACTGTGCCGGTGGTGTGAAACCCCAGCGCATAATGACTGGGTGCCAACAGACGGCCGATGCGACAGCCTGCTTCATGGCCCGCCACATAAGCCGTTACGACATCTTTCCAGCAGGAATTCAACCGCTCCCCCAGGGCCCACAACGCCGGAAAAATTGCAGCCGACGGATGGCCTGACATATGAAAGTTGACATCGTCGTAATCAAGGGCGTGCGCGCAAGTGCCGTTGATCAGCGCCGCTGACAAGGCAGGTAACGGCGCGGACTCTCCGAACACGCTGGCTTCCGGGGTGCCGCCCTGTAGCGCAAGTTCGTCTCGGAGCGGGAGTACCGACTCTTCGCGTGCCCCCGCCAATGCCGCACCCGTGGTATCGAGTAAGCAATGTTGAACAATGGTACGTACCGATTCGGGGAAATCGGCGTAATGCCGTTCTACTGCCTCCTCGGCGAGAAAGCGCGTAAGGTCGAACGCATCGCTGATGTGGATTGCTTCGAGTGTGCACGACACCGCTGTCTCCTTGCTGCGCTGTTTCGATGTTCGGAATTATGTTTTGGTTTTTGTCAGTTCATCGTAAGTTTGTAGAATCTTAAACGCTTTTGGCAAGTACTTTTATCAGGGAAAACATTAGGAAACGTTTCTTCTAAGCTGTGTTTTGTCCTTTTGGATGTTTCACTGATTAGAAACAGATTTATCAATAATGGAACATTCGGCTGTGTGTGACTTGCAAGTCACGAGTCCAAACGCCGACGGCCAGTGCCACAGCGCCCTGAAGTCGGGCCTCAGACTGACCTTACCGACGTAGCTCCTCCGGTTGATGGTTGCTGGCGCCTATCATGGCTAGGATGGCGTCATCGGCTGTAGAACGACTTGGAGGAGCATATGAAAGCGTCGGTTTCAGCATTTCTGAGCCTCGGGATCGCAGCGTATGCGATTGGGGTCGTCACCGAGAAATGGACCCCCTCAAGCAAGACCGCTGCGTCGGTGACAGGCGCGGTACGGCTCTCATCGAGCGGATGGCATTTCCAGAATGGCGAAAGTCTGCGACTGGCAGCGGTAGCGCATACTGCAGATAAGAGCCGTAACGTTTTTCGCGTGGTAGGGAAGTCGAACCCTGCTCTACTTAACGGCAACACCCTGTGCGGTGAACAGTTGCCCTCCTATGTGTTTGTGATGCGCAACCAAGACGCTCTGGCAATCGCCGTTTTTGACTCCGACTCGCCTCCTACCTTGGAGTTTGATGTGTCCATGCCCATAGGAGCGTGCGCGACCTACTACTATGAAAAGTAGCTCCTCTCGAGCAGGCAGTCTCGAACAAGCCAACGCAAAGTCCTTGGTTCTTGCCCGCGATGCAAGTGACCCGGGTGGGTAAAGCAGATAAGGAACGCGCCACTCGCTGGGGAATTGCTTCACTGGGATACGGATATTCCCATCGGGCCTGGTTTCCGAGAATCGTCACTTGATTGAGGCGTGGGGAGTGGGCCGTGCCTTGCATCCAGCAGCCGTCCGTGCTATCGCTCATATGTATTGTAAATGTCCTATTGACATATCAATAGTATTGCTATGAAATCAGGTGTATATCTGGAGCCTGGCGGTGCAAGAAAGAGTGTGACGTAATGAGTGAAACCAGTAACAAAGTTGTCGTAGTGGGTGGCGGGCCGGTCGGCTTGGTCGCAGCGATGCGTTTGGGGCATTTCGGTATTGATACCGTTGTCTTGGAAGAGGCTACCGAGGTCTCGCGCACCTTGAAGGCCTCGACTTTCCATCCGCCTACGCTCGAAATGCTCGACGAGTACGGCATTACGCCAAAACTAATTGCGTCTGGGCTCATTGCGCCCACCTGGCAGGTGCGCATGCACGCTACCGGTGAATACGCAGAGTTTGATTTGTCGGTGTTAAAGGACGACACCCCTCACCCTTACCGACTACAGGCAGAGCAATGGAAGTTATCGGAGCTCCTTCTGGAGCACATCCGAGACAAGCTTCCGGGCCTGGAGGTTCGCATGGGGCATAAGTGCGTGGGCTTGCGGCAAGACGACGCCGGTGTTGATGTGAGTGTGGAGACGCCCGACGGGGAGACCGAAACTTTGCGAGCCCGCTTCGTTATCGGTGCCGACGGCGCGCGTAGTACCGTGCGAGAGCTATTGAACCTCCCATTTGAAGGCCTCACGTTTGATGAGACCACGGTGCTGGCGACGACCGACTTTCCTTTTCACGAGCACATCCCTACGTTGTCCTACATTAACTATTGTTGGGCTCCAACGGGCACGTTTAGCCTGCTGCGGTTGGCTAACCTCTGGCGGGCCAGTCTCTACCCCTGGGAGGGAGAATCCGTCGAAGAAGCTATCTCTCCCGAGTCAGTCGAGCGCAAGTTGCAAGATATTCTTCCGCGAGAACAGCCCTACCACGTCATGGAAATTCGGCCGTATCGCATTCATCAACGGGTGGTAGAGCACTACGTCAATGGCCGCATTATTTTGGCGGGGGACGCAGCACACATTAATAGCCCCAGTGGGGGCATGGGCATGAATGGCGGAATTCACGACGCTTTCAACTTAACCGATAAGCTAAAGCGCATTTATGCCGGCGAGGATGAGTCGCTGCTACATCAATACGAGCGTCAGCGGCGACCCATCGCGATCAAGCACGTTCTGCAACAGTCGGGACGCAATCGTGCGCGCATGCAGGAACGGGATGAGACGAAGCGGCGTGAGGCACTGCAGGAACTTCAGCGGAAAGCCTCTGATCCAGTCCTGGCCCGCCAGCATTTGTTGGAAACGTCCATGATTCTCAGTCTTCGGGAAGCAGCCCAAATTCAGTAACGGGTGTCGTGTAGAGAGTTGCCGCAGGGATCACCCGGTTTAAGCATTATGGCAATTCTTTGCACGCTAGTTGATGAGCGGCCGGCGTCCAGCCAAGGGTCCAAGTATGTCGAGAAGTAATGTCAGATTCCCGCTGTGGGAGATCGTAACAAGTTTCGTTGACGGCGTTTTTTTGCCGGCCGATGCCAAGGGCGTTGACCTGCCAGTGATATTCCCCGGAGATGCGAGTCAGGTCGCCACGCTCATAGAAGCTGATGCAGCGCAGGTCGATACGGCTGTGCGCGTCGCACGGGCGGCGTTTCAAGATGGGCGATGGCGGCTCAAAAGCGTGGAGGAGCGGCAAGCGATTATGCGCCGCGTGGCGGATTTGATCGACGCTCACGCAGATGAACTGGCGTGGCTAGAATGCATGAATTCGGGCATTCCGATGCGCCATTTGCAAAAAGGTCAAATTCCACGGGCCGCCTATAACTTTCGTTTTTTTGCCGAGGTGTTGGGCCAATATGCCGATAAGGTTTACACTCAGAACCCAGGCTACGTAACGGTCGTGTTGCGTGAGCCCATCGGAGTTGCCGCTCTTATTGGGCCGTGGAATGCGCCGCTGGCACTCACTTCCATGAAGATTGCGGGCGCAATTGCCTTCGGGAACAGCTGTGTATGTAAACCGTCTGAAGTAACGCCGCTGGCCGTAGCCCGGCTCATGGAGCTGCTCATCGAGGCCGGTGTGCCGGCCGGTGTGGTCAATATGGTCAATGGGCGGGGGGACATTACCGGGGAAGCGTTGGTGGCGCACCACGAGGTGGATCTCGTCTCCTTCACCGGAGGCACAGAAACAGCACGCCACATTTCCGCTAGTGCGGGACGTGGGTTGAAACCGTTGTCACTCGAGCTGGGTGGAAAGTCGGCAAACATTATTTTTGAGTCGGCAGATTTCGATCGAGCCTTGGACGCCGCTCTTGTTGGTATTTTTTCGAACAACGGCCAACAATGCTTGGCAGGGTCGCGTATTTTGGTGCAACGCGGAATATTCGATCGTTTTGTTGACGCGTTTGTCGCGCGTGCTTCACGCTTGCGTATTGGTGATCCACTTGATCCGAACACCGAAATCGGCCCGCTTGCGTTCGAGAAGCATGTGCAGCGGGTTGCTTCATATGTGGATGTCGCACGTGCCGATGGGGCATCCATTGCGTGTGGAGGCGCGCGAGTGGAAGCACTGGCACCAGGGTTTTACTTCGAGCCCACCGTGGTGCTTCCACCTCACAACCAAACACGAATCTGTCAGGAGGAGGTGTTCGGGCCATTGGCCACCATTCTCCCCTTCGACGACGCCAATGAAGCGTTCGATATCGCGAACGACACTCGCTTTGGCCTCGTATCGTACGTGTGGAGCGATGACTACTTCACCATCATGCAAGCCATGCGGGCGCTAAGCGCAGGAATTGTATGGGTTAACACACCGAGGGTGCGTGAGCTGCGTGCTCCCTTTGGAGGAGTGAAGGAGTCAGGCTACGGGCGTGAGGGGGGCGAGGCCAGCATGCGGTTCTACACGTACGAGAAAACTGCCAGCTTGCCCATCATTCCACCTAAGATCGGGCGCTTGGGTGTTTGATTCGAACTGCGCACCGCGGAACCAGTTTCATGCATAGACGCTTAGCCGCGGTGCGACTGCCGTTTGGTTTGGCGTGTAGCTCGCTCTTTAGTCGGAAATTTGGCGTTGATAGCGCTCACGCCAGTGTTCGCCCATGATCCAGCTCTCGAGCGAGTAGGCCGATGGGTCAATGCACGCAACACCCTTCCACGCTAAGGCCAGCATGCATGACAGGACTGGAGTGCGGCCGGGTTGGTTCGCCTCGAGTAATGGCGCAAGCGTGGGCATTCCTGTGCCTAACATGAGTACCGCATCCGCACCTTCCCCCAGCCCATGCAACAGTTCGCCCGCGGCTTCTGCCTTGAGTGAGTAGATCGGGTGGAACTGGGTCTCATCCATTTCGGCCGAAGCCACGCGCGTCACGGTAAGACCGTGGGCCTCCCAGTAGACAATGCTCGCATCGGTCAGAGCTTTGGGGTACGGGGACGCGAGGGCAACACGACGCGCTCCTAGCTCCTTAAGCGCATCGATAATTGCAGTTGCTGCGGTAAATGCAGGTACGCCGCGTTTTTCCGAAAGGTGACGCAGAATCTCCGCTTCGCGCTCCTTGCCAATCAGATAAGAGACACCGGTACACCCGCCGGCAATGGCCTGGATAGGGGCATTCGCGAATTCGTCACACGCTGCATCGAACTTGTCCGCGTAATCTACGAGCCGATCGGCGATGGTTTTCTTGTCGCTCGTCAGGCGGGCATTGATGTGCGCGTACCCCGGAGGAAGCAATATGAAATATTCGGGTTCAACCGTAGTGTTGGCTTGCGGCGTGAGTAACCCAATCAAGCCTTTAGGAGCGTATTCGACAGCCATAGTGTCACTATATTTGATAGAAGGTGGACGTGAAAACCTGCAATGCGACCCGCGACGGGCAGGGTCTTCTAACCCGCCCGGGGCGCTCAGGCAAACCGCTTTGTTACCGCGGCTCGCCCGGTCACGCTAGTTAAGCTTGATGTCCGCCGCTTCAATAATCGGCGCCCATTTCTTGGACTCTTCGCCAAGAAATACTGCGAACTCGGTTTGACGCAGTCCCATGGGAGTCATGCCCACGCCCGCCAGCTGTTCACGGACATTCTCATCCTGAATGATTTCGGCCAGTGTGTCCTCAAGATGGCTAATGATTTCGGTCGGAATGCCCTTGGGGCCCGAAATGCCAAACCAGGCTTCGCCAATCGTGCCAGGAATGATTTCATCCATCGTGGGAACGTCTGGAAATCGTGGGCTACGCTCAGGTCCGCTCACGGCAAGGATGCGGATATGGCCTGCTTTCGATTGCGTCGCTGCCGCTTGCAGGTTGTTAAAAATGGCATCCAGCTGCCCCCCTATCAAGTCGTTCATGGCCGGCCCGGTCCCTTTGTAGGGCACGTGTGTCATCTTGATGCCTGCTTTTTGTTGCAGCATTTCGCCGGTCAGATAGCCTGCAGATCCTACGCCGGCTGAACCGTAGTTAAACGAACCATCCGCCTTGCGTGCGAGTTCAATGAATTCCTCGAAGGTCTGTGCCGGGTGGTTAACATTGACCAGCAGGCCGTTGGGGAACGTGCCTATCAGAAAGATATGCTCGAAATCATCGATCGGATCATACGGAATCTGTTGGCCCAGCAGCGGCCCGGTGGTAATTGCTGCACCGTTCGTCATGACAAGGGTGTAGCCGTCGGGGGCGGCTTTCGAGCCTGCATCGGTACCAATGATGGACGCCGCTCCGCCGCGGTTTTCCACGACCACCGATTGCCCCAGTTTCTGGCTAAGACTATTGGCGATAATGCGTCCGACAATATCGGTAGCCCCACCCGGGCTGAACGGAATAATCAACTTAACCGGTCGAGTCGGATAATCGGTTTGTGCATGGGAAATACCGAGAGCGCAGAGCGCGAGGGTTGTGAATGCGACCGCTTTAGCGAGCCATCCATGTGTGAAGCGCGTAAATGCCTTAGCCGGAATTGTCTCCGCCGCCGCAAAAGTGTTCTCCTTGATTTGGTAGCCCATAATTCGCCCTTAGAATGTCTGTGGATCGATAAGTGAATCTTGTCCTGAATCGGTACGTAATTCTTGATTCAAGCAGGCTTTGCCATTATCGTCAAGAAATTGTCCTATTGCAAAGACAATAAGACATAGCTTACTGCAGTTGGCGTAGTTTATGACTCAATCTCTTCCACTACCGAAGTACCATAGTGTGTATCTGGTTCTGAAGGAGCGCTTACGCGACGGGGTGTACGAAGACCGCGTTCCGGGCGAGCTTGATCTAATGAAAGAGTTCGGTGTGTCGCGCGTTACCGTACGCAAGGCTCTGGAGAATCTTGCTGCTGAAGGCCTGGTCGAGCGTACGGCTGGACGCGGTACACGACCGTTGAGAAAAGAATCATCTGAAGGGCAGAGCGCGGCGCGGGGACACTTCGGCGGGTTGCTGGACAATTTAGTGGCAGCCAGCCTGGCAACCACCATTCAGGTTGTTGAATATGGTGTTATGACTGCGCCGGATCCAATCGCTCGGCTCCTGGCATTAGACGACGACCGGGAGGTTTTGCGCGTTGTACGGTTGCGGGAAACCAAATCCGGGCCGGTATCTCACATCGAAACCTGGGTGCCGGTCGCTTTCGCAAAAGGATTGGGTAAGCGCAAACTGGCGCGGAAGGCCATGCTGCTTTTGTTGGAAGAGTCGGGCATAGAAATCGGACGCGCATCACAAACTGTCTCTGCGCGGCAAGCCGACGCGACTGTCGCGCAGCGCTTGCAAGTTTCGCTCGGAGCCGCTTTGCTATCGGTTAACCGATTGGTATTCGATATTCACGAACGCCCGGTGATGCTGCTACATGGACTGTATTCACCCGAGCGCTACGCATACAAAATGGAACTCTCGAGAGTGGGCGAGGTGGAGACGCAGGTCTGGGTTGGCAATGCAGTCGTCTCGTAGATTTGTTTGTCAATTGTATTATTGCTAGTACAATAAAACCGCTTTCACGAGGTTGGGTTGCGCCTGGCACGAGATAGGGCGCGAGAGGAGAATTGAATGCAGACCCAGATCATGCCGGACAACGGAGGCCAAACACTGGCCCAGAAGCTGATCGCTTCTGCTGCACGGCGTTCACGGGTCGAGGTCGGGGAAATCGTGACCTGTCAGGTTGATCTGGCGATGTTCCACGACTCGTCGGGTCCGCGGCGGTTGAAGCCGATGTTAGAAAAACTTGGCGCCAGAATCTGGGACAAGACGAGGGTCGTCTTGGTGCTGGATCATTACGTACCCGAACATGACGAGGAGGCGCGGCAAATCGTCCAGCTGGCGCGAACTTGGGCGCAAAACGAGCAGCTGCCCCACGTGTATGACAGTCAGGGCATTTGTCACGTTGTTCTGCCGCAGGGTGGTCATATCCGACCGGGCATGATGTGCGTGGGCGGTGACTCGCACTCGCCTACGGGAGGAGCATTCGGTGCATACATGTTTGGCGTTGGCAGTACCGAAATGCTGGGTGTTGTCGTCACCGGAGAAATCTGGCTGCGGGTGCCAGAAACCATACAAATGTGGTGGACAGGCAAGCTTGACCAAGGCGTCACCGCCAAGGACATGATGCTACATATGCTTGCACGTTTTGGCATGAATGGCGGCCGATATCAGGCAGTAGAGTTCGGCGGTCCAGTGGTCCGTGGGCTGTCGATGCCCGAGCGCATGACCTTGTCTAATATGAGCGCCGAGCTCGGTGCCCAGGCGGGTTTGATCGCACCTGACCGGACCACCGAAGCGTGGCTGCTCGAAGCGGGTGCGCAAGACGTGAATGTTCACCCTTGGTACACCGATGACGGTGCGCCATTGACCCGACATATATTTGACGCAAGTGACTTGAAACCCATGGTAGCTGCGCCGCATAGCCCGGCTAACGCAACAGAAGTAGATGCGTATGCGGGTACGCCCATTCAGGTGGCTTACATTGGTGCCTGTACGGGCGCAAAGATCGACGACCTGCGTGCTGCGGCTCAGGTGCTGAAAGGAAACCGGATCGCTACCCACGTGCGGTTGCTGGTCGCCCCTGCTAGCGTGCGCGATCAAGAGCAAGCGGAGCGCGAAGGGGTGATGGGTGTGCTAGTGGACGCGGGAGCACAAGTGCTCCCTACCTCGTGTGGCGCCTGTGCAGGTTATGGCAATGCAATCGGTGAGCACGTTAACGTGATCTCCACCACGGCGCGGAATTTCAAAGGGCGGATGGGTTCCAAGACCGCCAATGTGTATTTGGCTTCGCCCTACACCGTCGCGGCCGCCGCGGTCCAAGGGAAAATCTGCGATCCTCGCGAGGTGTTCGCATGAGCGCGGACGCGATGCATCGAGTGTGGCGGGTGGGCGCCGATGTCGACACCGACTTGCTGGCGCCGGGTTATGTCATGAAGCACGGTATCGAGGTGATTGCACGCCACTGTCTAGAAGCCGTGCGCCCCGAGTTTGCGAGCGCAGTCCAGCCGGGCGATGTGCTGGTTGCGGGGCCGAATTTTGGAATTGGCTCCTCACGTGAGCAAGCCGCAGGCGTTTTAGTACATCTTGGCATTGCTGCCGTCATTGCGCCTTCATATAGTGGCTTGTTTTTTCGTAACGCATTTAACCTGGGCTTAATACTACTGACCTGTCCGTATGCCGAAACCTTGGGTGAGGGCGAATACGTCCGCTTGGAACTCACAACAACGCCACAGGTGATAACGCAACAGGGACAGCGCTTGAGCTGCGAACCTATCCCTAATTTCTTGCTGGAGATGGCAAACTCAGGCGGGCTACTCAACCAACTCAAACAGCGCTTGGACGTCGATGGAGGCTCGCGTGTCGCGGAATAGCGCAAACGTCGGTTTATTAATTGTTGATCTACAGAATGACTTCCTTGCGCCCGACGGTGCTTATGCGCGGGGAGGAGCCACCAACGCAAAAGCGATCGAACTCCCGCAGCGGGTTGCAAACGTAGCTGAAGCAGTGAAACGGGCAGGGGGGATGGTGGTGGCAAGTCGATTCACCCTTTGGCCCGACGCACAAGGTAACGCGTTGGTCTCGCCACACCTATTGCAGCTACGTCCTTTCCTGCGTACCGGAGATTTTGCGCCGGGTAGTCGAGGGCAAGCCGTGGTAGATGTTTTGTTGCCCTATGTGGATGTCGCCGTTGACAAAGTCGCATACTCGGCATTTTTTAACACGCAGCTGGATTGGGTGTTGCGACGGGCGGGTATCGATACATTGGCGGTGTGCGGCATCGTGACGAACGGTGGCGTGGCCAGCAGTGTACGAGACGCCCATGTGCGCGATTACGATGTGTACGTGTTGGAAGACGGCTGCGCCGCGTTTTCGGGGCGCGCCCATGAAGCAGCAATCGAAGACATGCGCACGGTTGCGGAAATTACCAGTTGCGAAGAGTTCGCCCGCAAGATTTGAGCGTGCGCACCGGGTACGCCCATGCGGTGAGTGCTGCTCGGTATCAGAAGGGAGCTGTTTTTGATGTCTGCAAATTTCAAAAGTCGTCTTTCCCAGCCGAACATTGTGCTTGCTCCCGGAGTGTACGACGCTCTGAGCGCTTTGATAGCCGAGCAGGCCGGGTTCGAAGCGCTGTATCTGTCGGGCGCTTCGATTGCTTACACGAAATTAGGGCGATCTGACGTCGGCTTAACAACCTATCCCGAGGTGGCCGACACCCTGGCAACGATCGCCGAGCGCGTGTCGCTGCCTATCATAGTGGATGCCGATACCGGGTTTGGTAACGCGTTGAATGTGCAACGTACCGTGCGCGGATTAGAACGGGCCGGTGCAGCCATGATCCAGCTCGAAGACCAAACGTTTCCCAAGCGTTGTGGACATTTGGATGGAAAGTCAGTCGTGTCGGCGGCGGAGATGGTGGGCAAGATCAAGGCAGCGCTGGATGCCCGCACCCGTGACACCACGCTGATCCTTGCTCGAACAGATGCCCTTGCAGTGGAAGGAATGGATGCAGCACTGGAGCGGGCAGAGCGTTACCTGGACGCTGGGGCTGACGCTCTTTTTATCGAGGCGCTCCGAACGCCCGAGCAAATGTCACTGGTCTGTGACCAGTTCGAAGGTCGTGCTCCCTTATTGGCGAACATGGTCGAAGGAGGCAAGACCCCAATAACGGCCGCAGATCAGCTCGAAAGCTATGGTTTTCGTATTGCGATATTTCCTGGCGGAACGGCGCGCGCGGTCGCCCATGCCCTGCAACACTACTTCAACAGCCTCAAGCAGCATCAAACCACCAACCCCTGGCGAGATCGCATGTTGGACTTCCAAGAACTGAATGAGCTTATTGGCACGCAGGACTTGATGGAGCTTGCGAATCGTTACGCTGAGTAACATCTAGCCTCTATAACAGAGCGACCGAGTCTACCCACTCGAGCCTCTAGTCATTCACGTCTGCTAACACAAGAAATTTGACTCCGGGTGTACAAACCGTAATGTGACGGGTTGGTTGCTTAAGCAGCCTTCTGCTGCATTATGTGTCAATGTTACATTCGGACAGCTTATTTGTTCCTGACCTCATTGTTGCGCTGGGCAACGCCTCATTGGCCCTTCCGCTAGCCGCGGGTATTGTGCTTGTCCTCGCGTTGCAACAAGCGTGGCGGCAAGTATTGCGATGGGTTAGTGCGTTTGGCATCACGTTAGCCGTCGTCTCGTTCGGAAAAGTGGGGTTTGCCGTTTTCGGGTGGTCTCTAGAGCCGCTTCACCTCTATGTGATCAGTGGGCACGCCATGCTGGCCGCTTCCGTCTACCCCATGTTGCTGGGAAGCTTGTTCACTCAGGCGAGCTCGAAGGGGCGCACGTTGGGTATTGCGCTAGGCGTCACCATCGCTCTAGCTATGATGGTTGTGCTTATTGAGCACCGACACCACACCATAAGCGAAACCATAGCAGGTGGAATCCTGGGGTTTATTGCTGCGGGCTTTGGACTAGTGCCGAAAGGTTGCCATACCAAGTCCAGGAAACTAAGCACCGCGTCAAAAGCCCCCAAAGCACACAACACCTTGCGCTTAAGCGCGGTTGCGATTGCTGCGTCACCTTTAATGACTACGGCACTGTTAGGTGCACCCGCGGCAAAACGGGTGCACCACGCGTTCATTGACTCGGTAGCGGCGCGAGTCGGTGTGGAGGGAATCTACGTTCGGGTAATCCGCGCGCATCCCGAAACGGGGGAACGCGTGGTCGCGGTGAAGGCGCCGAGAAGCAAGCCGTAGCCCGAACGAACCGCGAGGGTGTGCGGCATCATCAACCTGCGCCAAACGTCATCTCCACATGCGTGAAGGGGACGTCTCATGTAGCCTCGCAACTTAATGCAGACATGCGGCGATGCGGTTGTTATGAAATAGACGTGCCGTTGATCTTGCGAAAATGTTTCTTCAGGCGCCTACCCGGTCCGAAGAGCGTGAGAATACAGTTTCAGAAAGATAACCAATTGCAATACAGATTGAAACGGTATCCTAAATAAACACCGACCCGTTTTCTCTGCAAAACATATTATCCTTATAAATCAGTTTCTTGTAGATAGAAGAGAAAGTTTGGCAAGCCAGTTTATGAAACAGCTGTTTTAATTTTAGTAACAAACTTGCCGACAAATAGCTTAAGCCGTAGGTATACTCGTGCAGTGTCTGGCGCAAGTTTTTGCGCGTGACAAAATCTTACGAAGACTGATTTGGCGCGGCAGGCTCAGCGCGCCCCATCGTCGAAAAGCACGTTTCAATAAAAACTACCTATGATCAAACGGCTGCGCCAATCGGTTCTTGCTCTATCCCGTCGCCAGAAGATGACGGTGATGGTGCTGGTTGATTTGGCGGTATTGCCCGCGTGCTTGATTGCAGCCTTTTATCTGCGCTTGGGCGATGTGCAGCTGGTGGCACATTATGGCTACATCGCCCCGCTGACCATGGCGCTGGCTACATTGCCCGTGTTCTATGTGTGCGGGCTATATCATAGCGTCGTGCGATATATCGACTTTTCTGCTCTCAAGTCCATTGGAGTTGGATTGGGGGCCCTCGCCATAGGGACGTTTGCTGCAACTCTAGTCTGGTCCGCCACCCCACCCCCACGCTCGAGCTTTCTAATTTATTGGTTTATTGCGTTTGCATACGTAACCGTCTCAAGATTCGGCGCCCGTGCCCTGTTAAGACCCGCAGCTTACCGGCGGGAACATCCTGCCCCCAGAGTGGCTGTGTTTGGCGCGGGTGAGGCGGGGGTGCAGCTGGTGAACGCTATGCGTAGCAGCGGGGCCTACAATCCGGTTTGCTATTTCGATGAAGATGACCACTTACATAACGCGCATGTGGCGGGACTGAAGGTGTATAGTCCGCATGCGTTGCCTGATGTGGTCAAACACCTCAACTTGCAACAGATCGTTATCGCGATCCCGTCGGCCGAACCAGAACGGCGTCGCCGCGTCTTGCGATTGGCTAAAGATGCCGGTGTAGAGGTTAGAACGTTGCCTCCCTTGGCCGAGTTGGTTGAAGGAAGAATCTCCGACGAAGCGATACGAGAGGTGAAGGTAGAAGATTTACTGGGGCGCAAGCCGGTCCCGCCGCAGCAGCATCTATTTACCAAGTGTATCAATGGCAAGGCGGTGTTGGTAACTGGCGCGGGCGGATCGATCGGCAGTGAGCTCTGCCGTCAAATTGCTTCGCAACAGCCTTCACGTATCATATTGTTAGATCATTCTGAGTTTGCGCTGTATGCCATTGAGCGCGAACTACGGGAGCGCTTCAAGCATGTTCGAGTAAGCGGCTACTTAGGCTCGGTGTGCGATGAAAAGTTAGTTCAATTACTGCTGCGCGTACATCGAGTCCAAACGATATATCACGCAGCTGCATACAAGCATGTCCCCCTGGTAGAGGCGAATCCAGCCCAAGGCATACTCAATAACGTCAAAGGCACGCTCGTGGTCGCTGAAGCGGCAGCACAATACGGGGTTGAGACATGTGTTCTTGTGTCAACCGATAAAGCTGTACGTCCGCCTAATGTGATGGGAGCGACCAAGCGCTGCGCCGAACTCATTTTTCAGGCGCTTGCACAGAATCCCGAATATGGAACCGTCTTTAGCATGGTGCGTTTCGGTAATGTGCTGGGTTCGTCCGGATCCGTTGTGCCATTGTTTCATCAACAATTAAAGCAGGGGGGGCCCATCACTCTCACACACCCTGACGTCACGCGGTACTTTATGCTCATTCCCGAAGCTGCTCAACTGGTGATACAAGCGGGCGCGATGGCGCGCGGGGGTGAAGTGTTTGTGCTAGACATGGGCGAGCCCGTGAAGATCCTTGACTTGGCTCGTACCATGATCGAAATGGCTGGGCTGCGAGAAAAAACCCCAGAAAATCCGGAAGGCGACATCGAAATCAAGATTACTGGTTTACGTCCGGGCGAAAAGCTTTACGAAGAGTTATTGATTGGCGGTGCCGTAGAGCCCAGCGATCATCCCCGTATTATGCGTTCGAAAGAGAGCTCCTACGACTGGTGGACGCTCCAGGTAGGGCTACGGCGGCTATTCGACAGTTGTAAAACCAACGATGCATTAAGTATGAGAATTGCATTGCAGGAACTGGTGCCGGAATATGCGCCGTATTCGCCGTATCCAGAGGGTAATCTCGCGTCAGACCACAGCGTGGGAAGAATCGCACGAGCAGAAGGGCCGCGAGCAATTAAGCGACCTCGGCACCATTCCTCTGTGAAGTCGGACGTGCTAGAGCAGGCTGTCTGAAGGTAAAACGTAAACCGTCTCTCGTCGGTGCAAGAAACAATGCACAGCATAGTCGTTTATCGCGACGCGACGGTGTTAGCACGCATTTTTCAGGGTAGTGGGTAACGTATGCTTGATACTGGGTGGTCGCCGTGGCCTACTTATACGGAAGAAGAAGCCGATGCAGTGCGCCGCGTTTTGTTCTCTAACCGGGTTAATTATTGGACGGGAACCGAATGCCGGGAGTTTGAACGGGAATTTGCAGAATGGTGTGGAACTGCTTACGCCATAGCGGTCGCAAACGGTACCGTAGCATTAGATCTAGCACTGAAAGCCATCGAAGTCGGCCCCGGTGATGAGGTCATTGTAACCCCGCGTACCTTTATCGCCTCTGCTTCGAGTATTGTCAATGCGGGAGGCCGACCTGTCTTCGCGGATGTAGACCGTAATAGCCAAAACATAACGGCGGAAACAATCGAGGCGGTCTTGACGCCCTCTACGAAGGCGATCGTTTGCGTGCACTTAGCTGGCTGGCCGTGCGACATGGATCCGATCATGGAGCTTGCGAACGAGCACGGGCTGTACGTGATCGAGGACTGTGCTCAGGCACACGGCGCAAAATATAAAGGGCGGTCTGTGGGTAGTATTGGGCACATCGGTGCATGGTCTTTCTGTCAGGACAAGATCATGACCACCGGCGGTGAAGGGGGGATGGTCACTACCTCAGATGCAGAGCTTTGGCGCAGAATGTGGTCGTATAAAGATCATGGTAAGTCATGGGAGGCGGTCTACGAACGTCAGCACCCGCCCGGCTTTAGGTGGGTTCATGAATCGTTCGGAACCAATTGGCGGATGACTGAAATGCAAGCCGCGATTGGGCGAATTCAGCTCCGGCGGTTATCA
>CAZMVM010000006.1:0-2923 GCA_964569785.1 uncultured Pigmentiphaga sp.
CATGCGGTGTGGGCATCGATCTTCAAGAATTCTTGCTGATCCGGACTCATCTCGGAAAATAACCACATCTTCGTTGCATATTTTCCTGGCCAATACCTGACCCGCTTTAATTTCGTCGCTCGCGGCGGCTACATACCACTGATTACGAGGGAATTTCATCATGTTCGTTTTCTCGCAGTATCGTTTGGATTGATGGTTCTTATTCCAATAAGTGCGACTAATACTTTCGCAAAACAACGTTGCCTGGCGATTGAAGTTATTAGTTTGTATCTTTCGCAAGGAACAACCCTCGCGAACTCCAGTGCGCAATTAGCTGGGCATACAGAGAACAGGCTTGACCACAGCACCGCTTTCACTATCCGCAAAGGCCTGGTTGATGTTCTGGAAGGCGTAGGTTTGAACGAGTCGTTCGATCGGAAGCCTGCCCTGATCGCACCATTGCAACAGGCGAGGAATGAGGTCAGCCGGCGCGCTGTCACCTTCCACGATGCCGCGTAGCATTCGGCCTGCGTTCATGATCCGGCGCGAGTCCACATTGATCATTGAGTGTTCCGGCGCCGATCCCACTAAACCACAGGTGCCACGAATACCGAGAGTGGCAACCGCTTGTTCGATCACACTTGGCTTACCCGTACATTCAAGAACGTAGTTTGCCCCACCGCCGGTGACGTCGACCAACGTCTGAACGAGACCTTCCTGACCGGGACAATACGTAGCCGTTGCACCCAACGACTGCGCAAGATTTCTGCGGCGGAGTACAGGATCAACCACAATCACCTTTCCTGCCCCCACGGCCCGAGCCGCCATCACGGCACTCAACCCCACTGTTCCGGCGCCAAAAACGACCAATGAGTCGCCAGGCCGCATACGAAAGGCGTTCACAATCGTGCCCGCGCCGGTTAGCACGCCGCAGCCCAATGGGGCGAGCAATTCCGCGGGGAGATCAGCGTCAACCTGCACAAGTTGACGAAAATTCACCACGGCGTAGGTGGCAAACGTTGACTGTCCGAAGAATCCTATGTTGACGGGGCCTGCGGCAGAATGGGCCACTCGCGCGCCGCCGTTGACCCGCTCCCCTGTGAAGTTAAGCCGCACGAAGGCGTGGCAGTAGGACTGCAAACCGCCAGCACACGACGGGCATTGCCCACACGATGCGTAGCTGATCACCACCCGACTGCCTACTTGCACACCGGGTACTCCCGCGCCCACGCGTGCGACGGTACCAGCCCCTTCGTGGCCCAGCACGACCGGTCGCGGCACCGGAAGCTTGCCCGCGTGTGCCGCAATGTCAGTGTGACACACACCCACCGCATCCAGCCGAACGAGCACTTCACCTGCGTCGAGTGACGGAAGCCGAATTTCCTCTATGGTAAGGGCAGATCCGGTAGCGCGAGAAACGGCCGCTAAGACGTCCATCTCGCACTACTCCAGACGAATATCGGCACTTTCTATATAGCTTTTCCACCGCTGCCGATCGTCTCTGATCGCACTGGCGAATACGCCGGGAGACTCTTGATCGATGGGCAAAAAGGCCATCGTGTTTAGAGCCTCGCGCCATTCATTGCTCTTTGCCACATTGCCCAACGCATTTTGCAACTTCGTCAGTACCACTTCATCAAGGGCTGGTGGCGCAAATATGCCCAGCCAGCTTCCCACCTCGAAATCAAAGCCGCCCACCCCTCCTTCTTTCAGCGTTGGTACATTTGGCAGCTGAGAATATCGATTGCCTGCAGCGACACCTATGGTACGTAAGCGGTCGTCACCAGCGAACTTAAGGGCGACAAACGGTGAGTCGAAAAGCAGATCGATGCGGCCAGCAAGCAGATCCTGCTGAGCCAGACTCGTCCCCTTATATGGGACATGCATCATGTCGACGCCGAGAGAACGGGCCAACACTTCGCCGTAAATGTGCGAACCACTGCCAATACCAAACGATCCGTAGGTAAGCGGCTTTTTGCTCTCACGCACATAGCTCACCAATTCGTTAACATCTTTGATTGGCAAGCCGGAAGAGGCATACAGGACGTAGTAGCCGTGAGCCACCCGGGCGACGGGAGTCAAACTTTTTTCGGGGTCGAGCGGATACGACCGCATGATGAACGGGGTCTGCGTAACCAGACCATCGAGAGCGAAGAGCAATGTATGGCCGTCCGCTTCTGCGCGGGCCACTTCGCTGGCCGCTATCGTGCCGCTCGCGCCTCCTTTGTTTTCGACGACTATGTTGGTCTTGAGCTCTTTGCCCAACTCACGCGCCAACGCACGCGCCATGACATCGGTCGGCCCGCCCGCGTTTGACGGCACTAGCAGTCTGATAGGCTTGCCCTCCGCCGGAAACGTGTCGGCATACGAGAGCGAAGGTGCGGCCCCGCCCAAAGCCGCACAAGCCACTACGGCGAACATCAGTGCACGCGTCATGTTACGTCTCCTCAACCTGAACATTTATTTTGATTCAGTGTATCGGAGCAAGCGCAACATTAACCCAAAGAATTCGCGATGTAATGTATTCGGATTTTTTGGGCACCGTGGGCCGGCAGTGCCCGAGCGAACGGTGGTCGGCTTACTCGGCCTTAAACCCGGTGGCTGCCACCACGTCCCGGTACCGTTCCCAAGTTTCGCGATACAGCTGGGCAAACTCTTCGGGAGACTTCAGATCAACGTCGGCGCCGAGTCTTTCCATGGTAGCTTTGCCGTTGGGCGACTGAATGATGTCGGTAACGGCCTGATTGATTTGTTCGACCCGTTCTTGCGGAATGCCTGCAGGGCCAATCAACCCCGACCAGTCCTCGAACACGACATCGTAGCCAAGCTCTTTAAAGGTTGGAGCGTCAGGCGTGAAGCGTGAACGCTCACTGGTCGCGGTAGCCAATAAGCGCAATTTTCCTTCCTCGACGTAGGGTCGCACTTCAGACAATGGTGTTACAAC
>CAZMVM010000006.1:2933-41826 GCA_964569785.1 uncultured Pigmentiphaga sp.
CGATGTGCCCGCCCAGTACATCAACAACGGATGGTGCACCACCCTTATAGGGAACCATGCGCAACGGAATGCCGGCAGCTTCGGCAAATTTTTGACCCGCAAAATGCTGTCCGCCGCCCAGGGGGGCGCCGAACGTTGCCGCCTCGGGATTAGCCTTGGCCCAGTCCATGAAATCCTGCAAGGTCTTGACACTGTCCGGTACGGCAGGTCCAACCGACAAAGAGAGCACGCTCTTGCTCGTGGTCGCGATTGGAACAAAATCCTTTAGCGCGTCGTAGGGAAGATCGTTATAGATATGCGGGAAAATTGCCAATGGAAAGGCGGGCGTAAAAAGCAGTACCGAACCGTCGGCAGGGCTATTTTTCACATGCGTGGTACCAATGCGCCCCGCTGCGCCCGCCCTGTTCTCCACAATGACGGTGTCCGCGTATCGCCCGCGTAGCCCTTCGGCTACCATCCGTGCCACCAGGTCGGTGGCCCCACCCGCAGGGAAGCCGACGACAACAGTAAGTTGCGGGAGTTTTTCTTGCGCAAAAGCGCTCGTGGCCGATAGCCCCGCGGCAAACGTGAGGGTTACGGCAGTGAATAGCGTGCACAGCGTGTTACGTCGCGATGTCATCCCAGCCTCCTTCGATGGTCTTTCGTTATGAAATAACGTTATGAAATTATTAATGGGGGGTTGCGTTCATATCAGCCCTCGGACACAACACACAACAACGGCTTGCCAGAACGCAATCGCTGCAGGTTCTCTAGCACGCCATCGGCTAAACGCTCGACACTAGCGCCGCTACCTGCACCGGCATAATGTGGGGAGATTAGAACATTTGGGCAATCCCATAAGGGGTGATCCGGGGGCAAAGGCTCCGGGTCAGTTACATCAAGCCCGGCTCCCCCCACCCGACCCTCTCGCAATGCTCTCGCTAGCGCGTCTGTGTTAACAATAGGGCCGCGCGCAACGTTGACGAGCAAGACTCCGGGCTTACATAGCTGAAACTCGGGATCGCCTAATAGGTAGGTGGTTTCGGGCGTTAGCGCAATACTTACGACGACAGCGTCTGCGCGCACCAGGGCCTCGTGCAAGCGGGACAGCGGCAACGCCTCGTCCACATCAGGTCCCGACGCCGGCGATCGCGACACTGCGACAACCTTCATGCCAAACGCTTTGGCCCGTCGCGCCACCTCCTGACCGATATACCCGAAACCGATAACAGCCAGCGTCGCGCCTTCCAGTGTGCGCGCCTTGGGGGCTACTAAGGTGCGGTCGAACGCCTTTTGTGGCATGACGGTGGAGACGAGTTCGGGGATACGGCGGGCCAGGGCCAACAATAGCGCCATCGCATGCTCAGCCACAGTGGGAGCAACACCGCCGCCGGCATAGGTAACGGTGACACCGGGCGGCCAGCCGATTTCTTCATAGCCCTCGCGCCCCGCCGACACAAAATGCATCCAGCGCACGGTATTATCTGGGGCCGACAGGGCGGCTTTAATCTGTCTTGCCTCCTCCTGTGGGCCATGCACTAACAAAAGGCCGGTTGCTCCAGGCAGCGCCGCCAAGGTCTCTTCCAGAGACTGGGTGAGCTGCAAAGTTACGCCGGGCAAGGACCCCACGCGTTCTATGATTTGTTGCCGGGCCAAGGCCATACGTGCCCAGTACACAATACGCATGCAAACTCCGTAGCTATTGACTGATAGTGACCTCACATCCAGGAACAAGCGGCGCGGTAAGTGCAAACTTCCTTCCGACGCTACGCACACGTTACAGCTCGTTCCAAGAGCACTTCCTCGCGCATTTCTGTTCCCCACCCGGGGCCAGGTGGCAATACCAATTGTCCTGCTTCAATGACGGGCGGATTCGAGAGGTAATCGAACGTCCAAGGCGCCTCATCCACGCGCAACTCCATGATGCGAAAGTTAGGCAGGGCGGCACTTAAGTGGGCGCTCATCAGGCTGCCCAAGGCTCCAACCGGGTTATGGGGGGCGAATGTCGTCTCAAAGGCATCAGCAAGCAAGGCGATGCGTGCCGATTGCCACACGCCATTCCACAGGGGATCAACAATTGCGGTATCGACCGCCTGCTTCTGCAGGAACGGGCGATATTCGCTGACGCCATGCAAACTTTCCAGAGACGCGATGGGGACATCGACTGCCTGCCGTACGTACGCCAACGCGTCAGCAGCTGGCAGATCCAACTCCAGCCAGGCGAGGTTGAGCGGTGCCAATCGCCGTGCGATGCGCAGATATCCTTCAGGTCGCTGACTAAAGCTGAGGTCGAGCATGAGCCCGATGTCTGGCCCCACGGCTTCGCGGTAGGCCACCATTTGCTCTTCGAGCTGGCCGAGTTGATGGTCGGTTATAGATCGGTCGAGGAACCCCGGCGCGATGCGAAACCCGCCGTTGAAGAATACGGCACGCCCCGTATCGAAAAACACGGGGTTGGTCTTGACCGCGCGAAAACCCCGCGCCACCGCCTCACGTGCCACCGCCGCCAGATCCTGCACGGAACGGATAGGCGGACAGCCCATGACTTCGGTAAAGAAACGATCGCGGGGCGGGGTACGAAAGCTGCCACAATGGGTCCAATACACGGGGATGCGATCCCGCAAAGCGCCACCCAACAACGTAGAGACCGGCACCCCGAACGCCTTGCCGGCGATATCAAGACACGCGTTCTCAATGGCCGCAATCGCTTGGTGCGCCAGGCCTCCGGCCGCTAGCCGCGTCGTGGCATGCAGATGCTCGCTCAGACGGCCAACTTGTCGTGGGTCCCAACCCTTGGCCAGCCTCGCATAGTGCTGAATGAGTGAATCAATGGATGGCCCGGCGAAGCTGTCACAATATTCCGACCAGCCTACCAGCCCTTCATCGGTAGTGACTTTCAGGAAAGAGCAGACACGGTACCCGCCATCGGCGTGAAAGCTCTCGGCCTTAACAATCTTCACTCCTGCCCTCCTGGTGCCCGTTGCATAGGCGAAGCCGCAGCCCGACACACAACCGTTATTCACAGCGTCTCGACGGTTGCTTATGTCCAGCGTTTTCCGCTGTCGCGGTTTACTGCGTTACCGTGTCTTCCGCCCTGAGAATTCTCGTCATTCTGCGTAAGGATCCGGACGCTCTCTTGACCCGGCCATTCTAGCGGCCTGCCAATATGTTGAGCAATCTTTATAATCGCACCCCCGGACACCCTTGTTCAGGTCGGGCCGATGGTTGAGCGTTGCCTCCGGCACTTGTGGGTTGGCAGGCATCCATGGCCCGGCAAATGTGTGTTACACCTTTTCGCTTACCCCGCGTCCGCAACTTGTTCTACGGTTGCTCGAGACGCCTAGACAAGGTGTCTACGGACTTTTGCCGTCGTCTCCGTGGATACCCGACCGGTCGAAGCGAAAACGTAACGGTACAATCGTACTCCTTCCCCTTGATTTACTTTACGCGTTTGCGCCGCGTTCCACACGCGCGCCTTGTCGTCCCATGCGCATAGGTCCCTGGCAACTTCCCAACAACGTGTTTGTTGCGCCCATGGCGGGCGTAACCGACCGGCCCTTCCGGCAGCTCTGTCGCCGCTTGGGGGCTGGTCATGCGGTATCGGAGATGGCCGCCAGCAATCCGCGCCTGTGGGAGAGTGTCAAAACATCTCGTCGTCTGGATCACGCCGGTGAAAGCGAGCCCATTGCCGTGCAGCTGGCCGGGGCGGATCCCGACATGATGGCCGAGGCGGCGGTGTACAACGTACGCAAGGGTGCCCGCATCATCGATATCAACATGGGCTGTCCCGTGAAGAAGGTTTGCAACGCAGCAGCCGGCTCGGCATTGATGCGCGATGAGGACCTGGTTGCGCGTATTCTCGAGGCCGTCGTGCAAGCCTGTGAGCCTCTGGGTGTCCCGGTTACCCTCAAGACGCGCACCGGATGGGATCACGAAAACCGCAATGTGCTCAGTATTGCGCGCCGGGCGCAAGACATCGGGATCGCCGCCCTGGCCCTACACGGACGTACACGCGCTGACCGGTACGCGGGTCAGGCTGAGTACGATACGATTCGTATCGTTAAGGCCGAACTTCAGATTCCGGTCATTGCCAACGGCGACATCGACAGCCCCGAGAAGGCCCGGTACGTTCTCGATTACACCGGAGCTGATGCCGTAATGATCGGGCGGGCAGCCCAGGGACGACCCTGGATTTTTCGGGAGATCGACTACTTTCTGCGAACCGGGGAGCGCTTGCCGCCCCCCACCGCAGGCGAGTTGCGCGATCTCCTGCTGCAGCACCTCGAGGATCACTACCGCTTCTATGGCGAGTACATTGGGGTGCGCAGCGCGCGCAAACATATCGGCTGGTACCTCAGCCATGTGCCGGGCGGCCGCCAATTGTGTGCGCGCATCAATCTCATCGAAAATACCCGTGAACAGTGGCAGGCAGTTGCGAAGTGGTTCGACACTGTTCCAGAAGACACACTGCTTGCAGCCTGAGAATCCATGAAAAAACATTCCACCACTCTAGAAGCCTGTGTCCACGAGCAGCTCAACCGCTACTTCGAGGACTTAAATGGGGAAGCTATTGGCGGCATTTGGCAAATGGTTATATCGGCCGTTGAGCGACCAATGCTGGAAGCCGTCCTCGAAAGGGCAGAAGGCAACCAGTCACGCGCAGCCGACATGCTGGGGATCAACCGCAATACGCTGCGCAAGAAAATCGAGCAATACGGCGTCGCGCTCAACGCCCAGAAGCGCGGCTAACCCGGATCCTCCGCCTACAATTGACCCCGGACGCGCTGACGTCCCACCTACGAGATCACCCACATCATGCCTATACAGCGAGCCCTCATATCCGTCTCCGACAAGACCGGAGTTCTTGATTTCGCCCGCGCTCTCGCCGCCCGCGGGGTGCAAATTCTGTCGACTGGAGGCACGGCCAAAATGTTGGCCGACGGCGGACTCAACGTCCAAGAAGTTGCGGACTACACCGGGTCGCCAGAGATTCTGGACGGTCGGGTGAAGACGCTGCATCCCAAAGTCCACGGTGGTCTTCTGGCCCGGCGCGACCTGCCCGAGCACCTCGCCGCTCTCGACCACCATGGCATCGAGCGTATCGACCTGCTGGTCGTAAACCTGTACCCCTTTCAGCAAACCGTCGCCCAGCCCGATTGCACGTTTATCGACGCGGTGGAAAACATCGACATCGGCGGCCCGGCCATGCTGCGCGCCGCCGCGAAGAACCACGGGAATGAGGCTGGCGGAGTAACGGTTGTTATCGACCCTGCCGATTACAACCGCGTCCTCGCAGAGATCGACGCGCACGGGCAGCCAACGTATGCCTTCCGCTTGCAGCTCGCGGCCAAGGTGTTTGCGCACACCGCCGCTTATGACGCCGCCATAGCGAACTACCTCACTTCCATCAAAGACGAGGCCCCCACACCCCACGAGGTACCCTCCCGCGATGAGTGGCCGGGCACGCTTACGCTTCAGGTAAAGCGCCAGGAAGTGATGCGTTATGGGGAAAACCCACACCAGAGCGCGGCGTTCTACATCGACACCAATCCCGCGCCCGGGTTATTGGCCAACTACCGTCAGCTCCAGGGCAAAGAGTTGTCATACAACAATATCGCCGATGCGGATGCCGCGTGGGAATGCGTGCGTACCTTCGAAAACCCGGCGTGCGTCATCATCAAACATGCGAACCCGTGCGGGGTTGCTGTCGGGGCGGGTACGTTAGAGGCCTACCAAAAGGCATTCAAAACCGATCCCACCTCGGCATTCGGTGGCATCATTGCCTTTAACCGTCCGGTGGACGCAGCCACGGCCCAGGCTCTAAGCCAACAATTCGTCGAAGTCGTGCTGGCGCCGGCCTACGAAGGCGGCGCACTCGAGGTATTGGGCAGCAAGAAGAACGTGCGCGTACTCGAAATTCCGTTGGGCAGCGGGGCCAATGCAATCGACGTGAAGCGGGTCGGAGGTGGCTGGCTCGTGCAGAAACCCGACCTCCTGAATATCAGCGCCGACGACCTCAAGGTCGTCACGAAACTCCAGCCCAACGAACAACAGCTAGCCGACCTCTTGTTTGCCTGGAAGGTCGCTAAATATGTGAAGTCGAACGCTATCGTGTATGCGGGCAATGGCATGACCCTGGGTGTCGGTGCGGGGCAGATGAGCCGTGTCGACTCCGCTCGTATCGCGTCGATCAAGGCGGCGAATGCGGGCTTGTCATTGCAAGGCTCTGCCGTGGCATCGGATGCATTCTTCCCATTTCGCGACGGCCTGGACGTTGTCGCCGATGCCGGAGCCACTTGCGTTATCCAGCCGGGCGGCAGCATCCGCGACGACGAAGTCATCGCGGCTGCGGATGAGCGCGGCATCGTCATGGTGTTCACCGGCCACCGTCACTTCCGGCACTGACCGACGGGCGGGCAGGTGCAACGCGTTCGTATACTTGGGGTCGATCCGGGTTTGCGCCGCACCGGGTTCGGGGTCATTGAAACCGATGGCGTGCGCATGGCCTATATCGCTAGTGGCACGGTCGCGGTACCCACCGACGGTCCCTTACACGCCCGCCTCAAGGTCATACTCGACAGCTTGCGCAAAATTGCCGCCGATACGCAACCCCATGCGGCGGCATTGGAAAAGGTGTTTGTCAATGTCAACCCGCAATCCACACTGCTGCTGGGTCAGGCGCGGGGGGCGGCCCTATGTGCGCTCTCCGATAGCAACCTGGATGTGCACGAATACACGGCGCTACAAATAAAAAAGGCAGTCACCGGGACTGGAAGGGCGGCGAAGAACCAGATTCAGCAAATGGTGCAACACCTGTTGCAGCTGAATGGCGCACCGGCGCCTGATGCAGCTGACGCGCTCGCATGTGCCATCTGCCACGCCCACCACGCTCCCGCGCTTGACCGCATCACGCAACACTCCGCCTACGAAAGCCTGAGCGGGGCCGGGGGCGTGCCACGCTTGCGGCGGGGGCGTCTCTCGCGTGGACGCTGATCGGCACAACAGCGCTGCAGCCGCTCACGCATTCTCTCGCAAGCTCGGCGGCGGGAGCAGAAGTGAAGCCTGCACCATCGGGCACACCACCCGGTGCCCGCATGCCTGCTTGGTACGCGCTCAGTTAAGCCGCTTTACCAACCTGCATGGCGTGTGGAGATAGCTCTGAAACCAGGTGGCGGCAACGTCACCCTCATCGACGACCGTATAACCGCCGTACTCGTCAGCCATCGTTTGCCAGACGCTTTCGTCATCCTCGATCACGTCGGGAACAATATCCAGGCGCAACATCTCCGGGGCGGAAATCACCAGGCTGCCAAAGCGCAGTTCCAGGCTTACTTGCTCCAGCTCTGGAAACTCATCAACGTCCAAAGGGACCAGGTCGGGCGTCACAAGCATCCAGCGCTCTTGATAACGCTGCGCTTCTTCAGGGGGGTTATCAAGTGGTCCACAGCCAACAATGGGAAAAATAGAGTTGCTCATACGCCGAAACTGCGCGGTTGATTCTTAAAAAGAGGTTGACGCGAGGTGTGCTGCAGGAAGGCCCATGACTGAACCTTCCAAGCAAAAAGAGCAAACCCCAGCGTGAGAGCTTAATTGAAGAGGCCCTTGAGAGCGTCTCCCAAAATGCGCCCCGTGGGGTTTGATGATTCATCGGTATTTTGATCACGGCGTAGAAGCCGGTCGATTTGACGTTCGGCCTCATTTCGCAAGGCGCGTTTCAAGGCATCACTGCTGACTTGAGCCCAGCGAATGTCGTAAGTGGGGTCATGAAAACTGCCGCTTATGTGGATCGGGATGGCAATGTCGCGCAACTCTTCCAACGCCTTGCCGCCCTGTCCGGTAGAGGTATTCACGACCCGGGCAAGGACAACGACATCCAAGGTTTCCTCGATTAGATTGATCGTTGCCGGCTTGCCTTCGGTGACCCGCAGCAAGGGCGCGGTAACCACAAGATCACGCATCACACCCACACCCTGCTTCAGTTCGAGCCGGCCTCGCAGCTCGGTAAAGTCGGTACTCAAGGTGCGATCGGCCTGCTGCGACTCGTTCTGCCCTGTTCCGATCAGGTTGCGGAACTGTCGCAGGGATTGTGCAATGTTGATACCGCGGTATGCCCCATCGCGCAATCTGACAGCAAGAGTGCCATCGAGCTGCTGACGAAGCGTCTCTTGATTGGTGGCAACGGTGTGAACGTCGATAGAAACGTCGCCCGTTCCGGATAGGGTACCGACTCCCCCCAGCGCCACCATCAAAGGCTGGACAGCCACCTCGTTGAGCTCCGCATCGACACTCAATGCCTGGCTGACGCCTTCGAAAACGGCCCCTCCTGTGAGCGACCCACCATATAGACTGGCTTGTACATCGGCAACCGCAGCCTTGCCCTCGGCCACGTTTATCGTAGCGGAAACATTAGCAGCCTCCAGCCCGCGCACCTGTAAGTGCCGCGCCCGCACCGTCCCTTCCGCCCGGATGCCGTTCAAGCCGGGCCCGCTCGGCAAAGACTGACCGCCGTTGCTCGGCTCACTGGGCTTTTCCTTGGCCGCCGGCGCTTTCTCGGGTGCCTTGCCCACCGCGGTGAATACAGGCAGGAAGCGGTCTACATCAAGCGTGTCAGCACTGACGTCAAAGCGAACGCTGGGTTGGTCGAAGTCGCTGACGGTGGCATGCGCAGAGAGACGAGCTCCCTCTTCCCCAGCATCCAGATTAATTTCAGCCTGCTGGGCGAGGAAGTCGGCTTGTATTGAGCCGCGCACAGGCAGCGCGATGCCCTCTTCGGACTGTTCCGAGTTGGTCAACTCGAGCCGCGCATTCAGGGCGGGAAGCTGAATGCTGTGCGCTCGAAGATTGGCCAGGACCGGCGACCCGCCAACCAGCCCGGCGCGCCGCTCGCCCTGACTAAACTTCACATCGATCGCCACCTCTTCCGCTTGTAGCTCGGTCATTGACCCCTTGAGATTCGAAATCGCGGCTTTGCCATCCCAAGTGCTCTTGCCCGCCGAACGGAAGACCAGCTGGATGGGTCCGCCTTCAGCCTGTGCCTCCGAAACCCTCAATTTTGGCGTCTCGATTGCCGCGGAAAATGGCGCATCGTTGAGTTTGCCTTGCGCCTTGGCCGAGAGCTTTTCGAGCGCAACGGCGCCATCGGACAAGTTAATCGAGGCCTGAGGCAGGCTTAAACTCGCGTCGACGCCGGTTAGCGGTGTGGCAAGCGCCACGTCGCCCTGGAAGGTAACGGCCAACCCCGTCATATCGAGCTCTCGGGTGCGCGTGCGGTACTGCGCATTGCCTCGCACACTAAAGGCATTGGCGCGTATGTCAGGCAACATGCCTGCGACGCGCAACTCCAGACCCTGCACAGCATACAGCCGCGATTCGAGGTCGACACGCATGCGCCCCGAGGCCTGTACGGTTGCGTCCGCCCGCGGACTTTGCCCCAGCACCCGCCCAGAGACCGCAAACTCGAAGGGCGCGTCGAAAGCGATGCCCTTTGCAGAGGCCGATAATCGCTCGACGCGCAGAGCGGTTTTTGAGCGTGCGTCACTCAGGGCAACCTCGCCCCCGTTCACCGTGATCCCGCCGATATCAAGATCGAGTGACGGACGCCGACTGCCCGACGTGCGCGCATCGGAGTCTTCAGGGGCATCGCCCGCATCAGGCGATCGGCGAATGAAATCTTCAAAATTGAAGCGTCCGTTCTCGTCGCGAACCAGATTGGCTTTCAAGCCATTCACGGTGAGATGTTCAATGACCAGATGACGTGAGAGCAAGGGCCACCACGCCAGGGAGACCCGGGCGGAATCCATGGCCGCAAACATCTGGTTGGACTCAGGTTCGGAGAGGGCAACACCGCTGATCTCCAGACCCAGACTGGGAATAAACGACAGCCGGATGTCACCGTCGATGGCCAACGAGCGCTTATATCGCGCCATGACCTCTTGTTCCAGGACTTGCTTGTAGTCGTTCGGATCGACCAGCAACAAGACCGCGCCCACAACAACGACGATGAGCGCCGCAAGCACTGCGAGCGCGATCAGCAATCGTCTGATCCAGATCATTCAAACTCCCCGGAAACCATCCGCACAATTGCGCACCATTGATGGGCCAACGGACGGCAAAGGTTTACTTTAACCCGCGTGAATCGAAGGTGTGGCTCCCACCTTGTTAGTCAGTGCACAGAACATGGAAGCATTCAACGATTATTCCGCTGATGCCGTGGATGTGCAGAGAAGCCAACATTAGCTATTACTATTAGGTAAACGGTTTCGCTGAATGAATTGGTTTTACTCATTTTTCGAGGATGCTGTCATGTCTTACGACCCAAACAACATTTTTGGCAAGATTCTTCGAGGCGAAGCGCCCGCCGTCAAGGTGTTCGAAGACGACCATAGCTTGGTGATCATGGATATCATGCCGCAGGCGGAAGGTCATACGCTCATCCTGACCAAAGAACCGGCGGCCACCATTTTCGAAATGTCGCCCGAGGGCGTGGCAGCTTGTATGAAAGTTACCCAGCGAGTGGCCAAAGCCGTCTCGCAAGCGCTTAAGCCGGCAGGTGTCACTATTTGCCAATTCAACGGAGCAGCCGCAGGACAAACCGTACCTCACGTGCACTTTCATGTTATACCGCGCAATGCCAACGAACCGTTGCGCCCCCACGCCCGCGACATGGCCGATCAGGCCGAGCTGGAAGCATTAGCAACTCGTATTCGCCAAGCCCTGGAAGCGGCTTAGGCAGGAGATCGCTGCCAAAGGTTCAATCGCTCTTACTAAGCTTGCTCGGCGGAAACGGCGACGCCCGCTTCAGTTTCTTAAAAGCTTTCTGTATGCGCGGCTCGAGCATGTCCAAGCGCGCGGCGATCCAACCGAGCGCAAACCAGGCTTGAGGTTGGGTCTCGATGAGACCCCTATATACCGCCCGCGCTTCAACCAAATCGTTGGCTTCACCCAAAAGCTTTTGAACCTTGCCAAGCTTGCGACGGTAACGCTTTAGTCGCTTCTCGTCGAACATGCCTGCAACGTGATCAATGCTATATCGTAATCGCTTTACGCGCTTACGCAGGACGTGACGAGAAGCGTCGTCTAACGAGTCGTACTGCCGTCCGGCCGCAACCAGCCGCTTATGCCACTTGTAAAGTCGCTTGCTTAGTTCATCGCAAAGGTTGCTGTTCGGTGTGGCAGCACCGTGCGGCGCGGCGGCAGCGTGATCCGCTCCATCGGGTTCAGCATCGGCCACGACCGCCTGCCCCGGGGGTACTTCCGACCCCGCTATGGCGGATGTGTCAACTGCAATACTTTCCGGGTACGATTCTGCGGCAGTCTGCCCGTCGACCGATGCCTCAAGCATAGATACCGCGTCGTCTGTAACGTTTTGCTGGAGGCCCGCTTCTGCAGCTCGCACTTCAGTAGCCACTAATAGCCCCTGACTATCGCGTTCGGCGCGCACGCCTGCAGTCCACGCCATCAGGTCGAGCAGCCACACCTGAAACTCCGCTTCTTGCACGAGTGCGGCCGCTTCTTTACGTTCCTGCACAGACGCGAGCTCGACCTTGGGCATGCCCGCGGCCTCGAGTGCAGGAACCATGCTGTTGATGAAAACGTCGGCTTCACGCACCGCCCCCAAGCGCCGGAAGTAGTCGCGCGTTCGCAAGCGTAAGCCCAACGAAGGTAGCGCCGTCAGACCTTCAAATAATCGCCACGCCGACCGCAGCCGTCGTATGCCAACCCGCAATTGATGAACATACTCAGGAACGCACTCCACCACCCAGGGCAGCGCCTCCGCTACCGCCAAAAAGCTGGCATTGCGTGCGATCTGAATAAAACACGCGGTGGTTACCCGGTCTAAGGCAAGTTCGGCACGTTGATCGCCTATCAAGGTCTCAACCGGTAGCGCACGTTGAGCGGCGCGCAATTGAATGAATCCTTGTTCTCTGACCTGCGCACGTGCGGCTGGCTCGACTTGCATGACAGCGGCCTCGACATCCGCGAGACCGTGACCGCGTTCGGCCTTGCTTCGTAAATCGAGCACCAAGCCGTAATCGCGTACCCACTGACGAGCTAATTCAAATACCGCCCGAACGCTGCCATCGACGCGTTCGAACTCTAGCTCATAGACGGGCAACTCCAGCACGCCGGCCTGAATTGCACCAACGTCGTAAGCAACTTCGACCACACCATAGCGCGTACTTATCTGCCGTCGCATGCGCCGTATGTCGGTTTCGTATCGCACCTGGAGCGCATCTTCTAGTCCTGCGAGTACCGGCTCCGCCGGTGTGCCTCGATACACAGAAAGATCGGGTTCGGGCCCGGAGCGCGGATGGTTAAGCTCGATTCTTGTCAGTAGATTCGGCCCTTCCATTTTGAATGTCTGAACCCAGCGTCGGCCTTCCTGGCGCACGCGCAGAGCGGCGCGATTCTGGGCCAGTGTGCACTCTGAAGTGTCGAAGTAGAGTGCGCGCATCCGTTGGCGCCGGGGTCCTTCGAGAGCGTTTAACTGGGCTACAACGTGTTTGCGCACATGCGCGGGCACATAAAGTTTGATTTCGTCTTCTTGCATGCAGTCCAAAGCACCATCAGTGATACGGTAACGAGTACACCTGTCTTACTGCCTCCGGGCCATAGGTGCGCTCCAACCGCCTTATGGTGAAATGCCCCAGGGCAATGTCCTGAAAGTAGCCCATAAACAATGCGTTGATGGTAGCGCCTCCCAAAGCTCCGACAACCGGAATCGACTGCACCAACGCCTTCTCTGACAGGGTGATCGAAAACCTTGAGCTAATTTCCGCCAGTAGGCGCACGACTGCCGGCGCGCTGCTACCGCTTAGGCCTTTGGCGGAAATATGCCCAGCCGCCGTGTGAATGGCCTGAGCCAATGCGGCCCGGGCCGTAAAGTAGCCCGTATCCGTGGCATCGTCGGCGGCGCTCGGGCCTCCCAGCGCAAGCACGTGCACACACTCCAACCGCGCCTCGGCGGTGCCAAGCTCTTCGCCTTGGCTACGTGCAATATCGGCGATCGAGCGCATCATTATCGTTGTGGTTATAGGTAGCTCGACGGCCAGCGCCCCCAAGCCGAAAGCGCCCCCTGCCGCACCCGATGCGACCACCGCGAATTTGTGCCAACGATTGGCTGGACGGCGTGCCGCATCGCCAGTCATGGTACGTAAGGCGGTGTTCAATGCCACTTCTATGGCCCGCCGCGCGGCATCGCTAATCAGCTTGGATGCCCCGGGCGGGAGACGGTCGATGGCGCGTTCAATAGGCGCTCCCACCACGTGACTGATGCGGGCAGCCAGCCCGGGATTCTCAAGTAGAAAACGGGCGTGTTCAAGAGCCTGACGGTCGGCAGGAGTCATCATTGGCTAAAGGTGGCACGCAGCACATTCTTCTGGACTTTCCCCATGACATTACGGGGTAATTGATCCACGAAGTGGACGGCCTTCGGTACCTTGTACCCAGCCAGCCGCTCTTTAAGAGCAGCAATAAGTACGCCATCGGCCCACCGTTCACGAGCGTCGGCTGGCGCTACCACCACCGCTGTTACCGCCTCGCCCAGGTCGGGATCGGGCAATCCGATGACCGCCGACTCCACTATTCCGGGGAGAGCGTCGATGACCTCCTCGACCTCTTTGGGGTAAACATTGAGGCCGCCGCTAATGATGAGGTCTTTGCCGCGGCCCACAATGTTCAGATAGCCATCGTCACTCAAGACTCCCAAGTCGCCGGTCTTGAAATAGCCATCTTCGGTGTGTTCCTCTGCCGTTTTTTCAGGCATTTGCCAATAACCGGCAAACACGTTGGGGCCCTTCACTTCGATCGCACCGACCACCCCGGGTGCGACTTCCCGCCCGTTTTCGTCGACCACGCGCAAACTTACCCCGGGCAACGGCTTACCCACTGTACCGCAACGGCGCTCGCCATCGTAGGGGTTGGAGACCAGCATGCCGCACTCTGTCATGCCGTACCGTTCAAGTATGGTGTGACCGGTGCGGCTTGCAAAGCTGCGGAACGTGTCCGGCAGCAACGGCGCTGACCCGGAGATAAACAACCGCATGTTCCGACAGCTTTCGGCATTAAGCCTTTGTTGGGCCAATAACCGTACATAATGGGTGGGGACACCCATGAACACCGTGCTCTGTTCGAACAACTCAATCGTTCGCTGCGGATCGAACCCCCGTTCGAACCACATGGGGCTGACGTTCCAGAGCGCACAGTGCAAGGCCACAAAAAGCCCGTGGATGTGATAGATGGGCAGCACATGCACGAGCACATCGTCAGACTGAAAATGCCAGTACTCATGCAACACGGTGACGTTTGCATATAAGTTGGCATGGGTCAGCATGGCACCTTTCGGCTTGCCCGTTGTGCCCGATGTGTAGAGAATCGCAGCAAGGTCATTCGGCTGGCGCGTCACGGTGTCGTAGGTGCTCGGTTGTGTCGCCGCCAGTTCAACGAGCTCGCCCTGTGCATCGTTCCCCATCGCAATAACCCGCGCCACACCCGTCTTGCGTGCCGCCGCCTGGGCAGTTTCCATTAAGGCCGGGTCGACCACGAAGACGCTGGGCTGCGCGTCGGACAATAAGTGCTCCACCTCGTCGCGCCGATAGGCTGGATTCATGGGCAGGAAGACTCCACCCACGCGCAAACACCCAAGGTACAGAAACACCGCTTCTGGTGATTTTTCTACTTGCACCGCCACGCGATCGCCGGGACGCACTCCCAGGGCCTGCAATGCATAGGCGTAGCGTGCTGCTTGTGTCATGAGTTCATCGTAGGTAACCGTGCGATCGCCATCCCATAGACAAACTCTCTCAGGACGTTGCTGAAAACGCTGCTCGAAATGGGCGTAAAGATTGGAGTTCATAGCGCAAGAATCAGTACGATAGGTAAAACATTCGCAACTTACCATCTTTACGTTCCCGGTGGGACACCCCACAGACTTGCCCAAAATTCCTACGCATTGCGGCGGAAAAACCACATCCGGAGAGGATGCAATGCCGTCATCCGGGGCTACACTGGGTATATTGCATCTCAGTTACCGGAGCAATGGCTGTCCGAGGCCTTACCGGATTGACATCGTCCAAACGAAGGCTGGCGTCGTACTTGATCGGTCTCAGTCTCATCGTGGCGCTATGGACTGCCCTTTGGGCATTGATCGCCTGGGATTATCGCACCGAGACGCGCGCAGGCTTCATCCAAACCGACACGCTGGCGCGGGCGGTAGCGGAGCATACCGAGCGTGTCTTGTGGGAAGCCGACCAGCTGGCAAGAAACGTGTCGCTTGCAGCGCTCGAGCGAGGCATCGACATGCCGTTGCGCAGCTATGTCGAACTTGGGCTGGTGCAATCCGATGTCTTTCTACAAATCGCGCTCATCGATCGCGACGGCATCCTGCGCGCCTCGACCGAGAGAGATTTTCTGCCCGTCGACTTATCCGATCGGGAACACGTACGCGTGCACCGCGACGGCCGCTATGATGGTCTTTTTGTGGGCAAACCGGTCATTGGTCGGGCCAGTGGCCGGCCGTCGATCCAACTATCGCGAGCGATTCGATACCCCGACGGCGAGCTGCTGGGGATCGTCGTCATCTCGGTCGATCCGCGCTACTTAACCAATTTCTATCGCGAATTGCGCGAAGCATCTAATTTCGACCTACTGGTGGTGGGCACCCACGATTATGTCGTACGGGCGCGGCATCGCGATGATGATCTGCTGCGCCCCGCCATGCTCCCTGCCACCAGTCCGCTACGTCATGCTCTGCGGGAGTCGGCGGCAGGTTCGTTCGCCCGATACGATCCTTCCCGCGACATCGACGATATGGCAAGCTTTCGCAAGCTGGCCAATTATCCGGTCGCCGTCGCGGTCAGCCTCGCTCGCGATGACGCCTTGGCACCCTTTCGGCTACGCCGCGATCTGCTCCTGATCGGTGGGTTGCTGATGACGGCGCTCATTGTCTATACCGAGAGACGCCGGTGGCGTTTGGTCGAGCGTCTTGCTGAATCGGCGCGCCAACTGGACGAAGCGTTGAAAGCCCTCTCGCTCAAAGCCGGTCAAACCGAGACGCTGTTTACCGCCGCTCCCGATGCCGTGTTACGCATATCCGACGGGGGCAAGGTGGAAGCCATGAATCCTCGTATGCGCTCGCTACTGCGTCTGGCACCCGACCAGGCGCCGCCAGTCGATATCGCAGAATTCGTGGCTCGTCTGCTAGAGGCTGACATCGACACGGCTCGCGACGCCAAACAGCACTGGTTTTTCACCTACCTGCTGGATGCGTTACGTAACCGACCCCACGAAACGGTTAGTTCAATCATTAACATTACGCATAGCTCTCCGCGCCGCTATGAGGTGCGGCTAACCGGGTTACCTCCACCCGAAGCCGGCCTCATGCTCATTATGCGCGACATCACATCGCTCAACCTGGACGCGGCGGCGAACAGCGATCCTTTTCTGGAGCGGGCTACGTGATCCGCACCCATACGGCGCTACGCCACACTGGCCAGCATGCGTACCGTTGCCGTCATGGCAGATGCGTCAGCACAGCCTTGTCCGGCGATGTCGAACGCGGCCCCATGACCCACACTGGCAAACAGTACGGGGGCTCCAGCAGCGACTGCAGACGCGCCTTTGGGGCTTAACATCTTTACCGCGATATGGCCCTGGTCGTGAAACATCGCCACATACACATCGTGTTTTCGCTCAGATAATCCCAGGTCTGCCCCTACCGGCCCATCAACGGCCAAGCCAATTTCGCGCAAGCGAGCAACAGCAGGACGAGTGATGCGCTCGTCGTCATCACCGAACAAGCCATTCTCACCAGCGTGGGGGTTAATGCCCAGAACGCAAACGCGAGGCTGCTCAATACCCATGCGCCGGACCGTAGCCACCGCGGCCCGGGTTGCGTCCACGACGAGTTCTGGCGTAATACGGCTAACCGCATCGATTAGGCGTTCGTGTACGGTGACGTGCACCACACGCAAGCCTGCCGCTTCCAGCATCAAGAACACTTCCTGTCGTGGCGTCGTAGTCAAATCTGCCACCAGGCCGGGATAGCCGGAGAACGAAATGCCGGCTGCATTCACAGCCGTTTCCGAATGCGGGCAAGCCGCTAGAGCGTGCAGCTTTCCCTCCAGACACAGTTGCACACCCGCCTTGACGTAGGCCACCGTGGCCGCCCCTGCGCGTGCATCCACTCGCCCCGGCTGCCAAGCGTCCGGAGCCAGTGCTGCTACATCCATCACCTCATAACGCTGTTGTTCTTCGGGAGTCAGATGGAGCGTCCTGGCTGTGCGTTCAATGACGTGGCTGTCACCAATCAATACTAGCCGGGGTGCAGTGGCCTCGAGGCTGACGTCGAGCGCTGCTTTAAGCGCAATCTCGGGGCCGATACCGTTGGGGTCACCGATGATGATGCCAACCGCCTTCCGTTCAGACGCCCGTTGGTCTGCCGAGTTGGATTCGGCTGCACGGGGCCCGGAAGGATCCTGGCGCGTCGCGCGCGGCCGTGCGAAGTTTGCGGCTGGATCAGGCGTGACGTGAGAACTCATCGCATCCATACAAGCTAAGTGGCAAGGCTTAAACTATCGCACACGGAACGGGCATTTGGGTAACAGATCGACCCTGAACGCTTCTTGCGCAAGTCGAACCGCACGAAGCTCTCGCAACATCATTTGCGGTGTGGATGCTACGACGGGGTAATTCCCCCTATGCTTTCCGTGCCAAGGCCGTTATGGTGTCGTCTCTTGCCGCACCGCGGCGCAAGGTCAGGCTAGCTTTGGCTTACAACCATCGGGTCAGCCTGCCGTGTTTCCAACACGACAGGCCAGGCTGGCCGCAACCTGCGAGGCTCCCATGAGTAAAGTACTGGCATGCATTAACGGCAGACCAAACAGCAATTCGGTTTGCGAATACGCCATTTGGGCAGCTCAACGGCTGCAGGCTCCCCTCGAGTTCCTGCACGTTATCGAACAACAACCCGAACGTGCCCTGATCCACGATTTGAGCGGTAGCGTCGGGTTGGGCGCACAAGAAATTCTGCTCGCCGAGCTCACCCAGCTCGACGAACAGAACACGAAAATTGCAGAGGAACAAGCCGAGAAAATCCTGGACGCGGCCATTCAGTACAGCCGCGACCGGGGCATCGAGGGCGCGACAGCGCGCCGACGGTCCGGAATTTTGGCCGACGTACTGCTCGAACTTCAGGATGACACGCGCCTCGTAGTCGTCGGCCAACGACCACAGCCCGGCGGAGGGTCGCGTTTAAGTCTCGATCTTAACGTCGAACGCGTCGTGCGCACCTTGCACAGGCCAGTCTTCGTGGCAACCAGCACCTTCACGCAACCCAGTCACTTCGCCATCGCGTTTGACGGCAGTGCTACGGGCTGCAAGATGATAGAGCGGGTTGCGTTAAGCCCGCTGCTGCAAGACCTTCCCTGCCACATCATTAACGCCGGCAGCCCCACCAGTAGTGGCGCCCAACAACTGGAATGGGCGCGTACAGTACTCACCGATGCCGGCTTCACCGTCGGTGTGACGCAACAGCCGGGCGATGCGGAGACCGTGCTGCACAACGCCATTTCTGCCCAGCACGTCGACTTATTAGTGATGGGTGCATATGGCCATTCGCGCATACGCGAGCTGATCGTCGGTAGTACCACGACTACCATGCTGCGCACGAGTCCGGTGCCGGTGCTTATCCTGCGCTAACTGATAATATGCGGCGAGCGGAACCTGTTCGCTTGAGCGCAGTCGAATAGCAGCGTACAGCCTTGGTGGCCCCGGACACGCGGCTGCCATTCTGCATGGACGCTGCCGCGCTGCCTATTCATCCTGCTGCCTCAGCCTCGGTGCGACTCGTTCGTACCTGTCCTTGTTCTATCCCACAAACTCAACTTCGCGCCCAAGCACGCCTTGCCGTCAGATGGACCTTGTAACTGTTCTTATCATTGCTGTCTCCGTTTTTCTTGCTGTCGTCAGTCAACTTCTGACCGGGTTCGGCTTTGCCATGGTGCTGATACCCCTACTGATGTTGGTCATTGGGCCGGCGGAAGCCGTGGTCGCCACCAACATCATGGGGAGTGCGTTAAGCACTTACTTGCTGTTTCATGATCGTGAGTTTGTCGACAAACGTAAAGCACTGAGCTTGCTTGGCTGGGCGATTCTTGGTCTGCCGCTCGGGGTGCTCGCAATTGCCTGGCTGGCGCCCGTGATACTGAAGTGGGTGATCGTGATCGTGGTGCTGGCAGCATTATTAATTGTGGCCCTGAATCTGTCATTGCCGAATAATCGCTGGACTACCGCGCTGGTGGGGATGCTGAGCGGTAGCCTGTTTACGTCGACAGGGGTGAACGGACCCCCGCTTGTTGCATATATCCGCGCCAACAACTATTCAGTGCGCGAGTATCGTGGCACATTGACGGCGGTGTTCTTCGTTCAGGGCTGGGTGGGCGTGACTATGCTGGCCATGGCCGGGAAAGTAGGCGTGGCAACGCTGATCCCCGCCGTCATCGGTTTAGCGATGATGCCCGCCGGCTTTTATATCGGTCACCGCCTGTTCAAGCATGTGGATGCCCACAAACTTCGCATCGGCATCAGCCTAATGCTGGTGCTGGCTGTGGTGTCCGTCATTATGCGCTAACGGAACCAACGATGCTTACGGTACCCAGTGTGCGGAGGCAAATTAAGCGTGCTTGCCTTCGTCAGCGACATCCCTTGGAACTACTGACGAAAGCTTGGATCGAGTCGCTCGGCGAGCCGTAACAGAGACGGCCACTCCATGTTTCCGAGTGGGCTGCGACCCTCGGGATAGTCGCTGGTCGCCCTCGAATGGAAACCCATGCGGCTGACCTGCTCGGCAACTTCCCGTGGCGGCAGGGTGTAGGGACGACCGGAAGCGAGGATATCCATCTGCGCCTGACAGGCCTTTTCCAGATGCCACATCTTGCTGAACGCTTGCCCGATGGTATGCCCCACGACCAGCGTCCCATGATTGCGCAAGATTAGTACATCGTTATCAGCCAAGTCGCGGGCAATGCGCGCACGCTCGTCCATATCCACCGCTAGCCCTTCCGAAGCGTGATATCCTACCCGCCCCTCAAATAACATCGCATGCTGGGTCAGCGGCAGTAGACCTTCTTCCAACGCGGACACAGCCATGCCCGCCCGCGTGTGAAGGTGGATGACACAGTTCGCATCGGCCCGTGCGGCGTGCACCGCGCTATGGATCACAAACCCCGCACGATGAACAGGGTACGGTGAATCTTCCAGCTTGTTTCCCTGCAAGTCGACCTTCAGCAGGTTGGAGGCAGTGACTTCATCAAATGCCAATCCAAAGGGATTGAGCAAGTAGTGATCTTCCGAATTCGGAACTCGAGCAGAAATGTGGGTGTATATAAGGTCGGTCCACCCAAAGTGGGCAACCAGACGATAGCAGGCCGCCAGATCGACCCGTACCTGCCATTCTGCGAGATCCATGCCTTGCGGCGCTGATTCGTGAATCAGCTCGTTTTCGTGCTGCAACATCCGTGTCTCCTCCTGTTGGGTGATCACTGAACCGTCGGCTTAGAGTTCGCAGTCATGGCGGCAAACTGCACGCCGACAGCTCTTTCGTTCACATGGGTGGTAAGCCACGCACAACCTCGATACTGACGTGACTTTCCAAGCTCGCCAGAAACGCTTCGAGGTTTTCCGGCTCGTAAGGAACGCCGCGACGCACATGAACAACGCATCGACCGCGACTCGCCTCGGCGGCCAAGTGTTGCAACAGGGCCTCCCCATTTTCGTGTGCGGGCCAAGGTTGCAGGATGGCGTCAAGGCGCGCCGTGTTCAACACCTCGTTTGGCACATCTTGATGGACGATCAGGTCGGCACGATGGAGCGCACGCAAGCCCTGCAGCGTGAGGTAGGCTGCAGGTCCCGGGCCCGCGCCCATGAAGACAATGCGGCCCTGCAATACCGGTTCAGTTTGCAATGCGGCCTGAAGGGCAGCCTCGGCCTGCTCCGGCTCACCCTTCTCGATCAAGCTACTCACTGGTCCTTCGAACAGCCAGTCGTAGAACCGGCGCCGCTGCCCCATGTCAACATAGCGCTGTCTAATGGATTCACGATACCGGGCAGCAAGCTTGGCAACTTCGCCAACCGAGTGATCAATCAAGGCTTCCAGCCGCGCGCGAATACGACGCGCCAGTACCGGTGCCGTACCGGATGACGAAACCGCTATCACCACCGGTGAACGATTAACCACCGAGGGGACCTGAAAGGACGACAACGCGGGGTCATCGACAACATTACACCAAATGCGTTGAGCATTGGCTGCATCCGCTACTTGCGCATTGACCGCCCGATCACTGGTCGCTGCCACGACCAGCCACATACCGTCGACCCAGCTGGGCTCGAATTCGCCTACTCGAACTTCAATGCGATGGTCGCGTTCCATTTCGCGCAACTCGGGTAAATGGCGAGGCGCACCCACGATGACGCGCGCACCCGCCTCGAGCAGCGCGTTCGTTTTTCGTAACGCAACACTACCACCGCCGACGACAAGAACGCGGCGACCGGACAAGTCGGCAAATATCGGGAAAAGTGTCATAGGGCCATTATCCGCCTTTCCCTCGGCGATGGCACCCTCTGTGAGGTTGCGCGCAACTAGCGCTGCTGAGCTCTAAGTGACGAAACATTCCCGGGCCCTGAAAGGTCGGTGTCACGTCGAAGCGCAAAATTGCTACTCTGGAATAACCGCAGTTGCCTCGATTTCCACTTTCGCCCGATCTTCAATAAGGTCGGCTACCACGACTGCCGTCATGGTGATGTTGTACGAGCCAATGACATCGCGGAAGGCTTGTCCAACTTCTCGCGCCGCCGCCAGATACTCCTGTTTGTCGGTGATATACCAAGTCATGCGCACTATGTGTTCAGGAGTAGCACCGGCCTCCTTCAACACCGCCACAATGTTCTCTAAAGCTTGCCGGGTTTGTCCCGCAAAATCATCGGTATGAAAGACGCCGTGGGCATCCCAGCCCACCATCCCGGCGATGTAGATCTGGGTACCTTTGACAGCCACGCCGTTGGCGTAACCTTTTGGCCGCGGCCAGCCGCTGGGAAGTAGAACTTGCACTTTTCTGCTCCTTCAACGAGTGCCGCAGGTGCGCTCAACGCGGCACGACGCGGCGATTAATCGAACATTTAGCTGCTTGATAGCGTAAGGAAGCGCCCGCGCCGACCGTAGCGCTTCGAGCGATACTCTTCCTTAGGCGGCTACCCCTTGAATTGCTTGAGCAACTCGCGCGCGATGATGAGCTGTTGAACCTCGCTAGCCCCTTCATAAATACGCAACGCACGGATTTCCCGATAAAGGCGCTCTACAGGCTGCTCACTGACCACACCTAAACCACCCCACATTTGAACTGCAGCATCGATCACCTTTTGCGCGCCCTCGGTGGCGGTGAGCTTGGCCATCGCTGCTTCCCGGGTAATGGTATTGCCCTGATCCCGTAACCAGGCCGCTCGATAGGTAAGTAAAGCTGCGCTATCGATGGTGGTGGCCATCTCGGCTAGCCGTGCCTGCGTGAGCTGAAAGTCGGCCAATGTTTGATTGAACATTTTGCGTGTGGTTGCACGCGCCTGGGCTTCGTCAAGCGCGCGTCGGGCAAACCCCAGGGCCGCCGCCGCAACCGACGTACGAAATACGTCGAGAGTGCGCATGGCGATCTTGAAGCCCTCGCCCGGTGCCCCGATACGTTGTTCAAGCGGAATGCGGCAATTGCTGAACTGCAACCGTGCCAATGGGTGAGGAGCAATTACGTCGATTCGTTCTGCGATCTCGAGACCCGGTGTATCGGCATCGACGATAAACGCGGAAATGCCGCGCGATCCCGGTGCTTCGCCGGTACGGGCGAACACGACGTAAAAGTCAGCAATGCCTCCGTTCGAGATCCAGGTTTTCTGACCATTCAGAATGACTTCATCGCCTTCCACTTGCGCATGGCACGTTAATGCTGCTACGTCAGAGCCGGCGTTGGGTTCTGATATGGCGAAAGCCGCGATCGCTTCGCCTTTGGCGACGCGCGGCAAGTATCGCTGTTTTTGTTCGGGCGTGCCCGCGAGCGAGATCGCGCCCGAACCGAGGCCTTGCATCGCGAACGCGAAATCGGCTAGCCCCGAATAGCGCGCAAGCGTTTCACGGAGTAAACAAATCGCGCGGGTATCGATGGAATCGCCTTGCCCCCCGTAAGCTTTTCCGGCGATGGCATGGGTGAGCAGCCCTGCTTGCCCCAGTTGTTGTACAAGTTGACGACACACCGTATCGACATCATCGCCATGTGCATCGCGCAGGTGGTGCGCGGCCCATGCGTCAACTTGACTCGCCAGACGGCGGTGATGGTCGTCGAGAAAGGGCCATTGCAGGTAGGAAGTGTCGGCCATGGCTAGTTTCCTTCGAAACGCGGACGCTCCTTAGCCACGAAGGCATGATAGGCTCGCTCGAAGTCTTGCGTCATCATGCAAATCGCCTGCGCCTGGGCCTCGGCTTCGAGAGCCTGTTCGATCGACATCGACCACTCTTGATGAAGCTGATTCTTGGTGATCCCGTTGGCAAAGGTTGGACCCGCCACTATTTGCGCTGCCAACTTGCGTGCTTCGGCATCGAGCGTAGCGGGCTCGCACAAGCGATTGAAAAAGCCCCAGCGCTCGCCTTCCTCGCCGCCCATGCTGCGGCCGGTGAATAAAAGTTCGCTGGCACGGCCTTGTCCGATGATGCGCGGTAGTATGGCGCACGCCCCCATGTCGCATCCTGCCAACCCAACCCGATTGAACAAAAATGCAGTTTTGCTACGAGCCGTGCCCAAGCGTAGGTCGGATGCCATCGCCAGAATTGCACCTGCACCCGCGCAAACGCCATCCACTGCGGCGATAATGGGCTGCGGACAAGTGCGCATGTTCTTAACCAGCTCTCCCGTCATACGGGTAAACATCAGTAGCTCGGGTGCCTTGAGACGAATCAACGGCCCAATAATTTCATGCACATCGCCGCCTGAGCAGAAGTTTTCGCCGGCGCCGCGCAACACAACCGCGTGGATGTCGTCGGCGAACTTCAGCTGAGCGAACAAGTCGCGCAATTCGGCGTAGGAATCGAAGGTGAGTGGATTTTTGCGTTCAGGGCGGTTTAACGTTATTATGGCAATACCATCGCTCGCCTCCCATCCAAAATGTTGGGCTTTATAACCGGAAAGAGACTTGCGGTTACCCGCCAATAGTGCAGGGTCTACCCGCTGCGTGGTATCGGTGGTCATAGTTGCTCCTGTACGGTTTCTTTCTTTAATAGTTGCACCCGCAGAATGCCCAGCTGACGATACAACTGCTGAATATTGCGTTCCTTGAGATCTCCGAAGAGCTCGAGAATCCATTCTTCATGGGCCTGCGCCATGGCCTCGAACGCCTTACGACCCTTTGGAGTAAGGCGCACGATACGCGAGCGCTTGTCGGAAGGGCTTAACTCGCGCACGACGAGCCCTTCGCGAACCAGTTCGTCGGTTAGCCCGGTGACATTCCCGCCCGTGACCATCAAATGGCGGGACAAATCGCGCATCTTGAGCCCCCTGCGATATCGATAGAGCTGCGCCATGTAGTCGAACCGGGCTAGCGAGACGCCAAAACGCAGCCTCAAACGGCGACGAATCTCGGTTTCGATCTGGGTGGTGCACGATAACAAACGCAACCAAAGCTTAAGCGCTGCGTGATCATCGTTATGCACACGCGCTTCGTGTCCCAGTTCTTGTACCTCCAGCAACTGGGCGTGTGATTCATCGGTCATGCTGTTACCTCACCCCCCGAGACCGAAATGGCCTGCCCAGTGACAGACGCAGCACTTTCACCGCATAACCAGCGCACTGCGTCCGCCACTTCCTGGGGCTGTATGACACGCTTCTGTGGATTGCCCGAAATCATCTGGGCAATAATTTCCTCGGCACTACGGCCAGTTTTGGCCATGGCGTTTGCAACTCCCTCGCGAAATAGATCAGTATCCGTATAACCGGGGCAGACGGCGTTTACCGTGATGTTCTTGGTCGCTAATTCGATCGCCAGTGCACGCGTCAAACCCAGTACTCCGTGTTTTGCGGCCACATAAGCCGACACATATGCATAGCCTTTCTGGGCAGCCGTGCTGGCAATATTCACGATGCGGCCGTACCCGGCCGCCAGCATGTCAGCTACCGCCATCTGACTACAGATAAAGGTGCCCGAAAGATTAACCTGCAGCATGCGTTGCCACAATTCGAGGGTCGTCTTTTGAAATGGAGCGCTGTGGGCTTGCCCTGCATTATTGATCAACAGAATTACCGGCCCAAAGCGCGCGCGGGCCTGGTTGAATGCGGCCTCGACCGCCGAGTAGTCGGTGACATCGGCAGTAACAATGTGGACGCGTTCCGTGGGTAGTTCGGCAGCCAGCTCATCCAATGCCTGCCGATTGCGCCCTAGCATCGAAACAGACGCCCCTTCCTCCACCAACGTCCGTACAATTGCGGCCCCAATACCACGGGCAGCCCCGGTTACCAGTGCGTGTCGACCTTGCAGGGAATGCGATAGCTTCATCACACCCTCATCGCCAAAGTTGCTCGCTCCAGTTCGGCGGCCGCGGCGCGCTCGCGTTCAATGTTGCGTTCAAGTTGCATCTTGGCAGCCCGATACTGTTTCGGCCAATCGATGTCGAGATAACCGATCTTGGCGGCTTCCATGAGCGTCCATGCTGGATTGGCAAGATGGGGGCGGGCAATCGCACAGAGATCGGCCCGACCCGCGGCCACAATGCTATTGACGTGGTCCGCTTCGGAGATTGCGCCAACTGCTATGGTAGGCATGCCCACTTCGTTACGAATTTGATCAGCGAATGGCGTCTGAAACATGCGACCGTAAATGGGCGCCTCTTTCTTGCTGACCTGGCCGGAGGACACGTCGATCATGTCGGCTCCAGCCGCCTTGAACATTCGCGCAATTTCTACGGCGTCGACTGGGGTAATTCCACCTTCTACCCAATCATGTGCCGAAATGCGCACGGAAATAGGCTTGTCATCCGGCCAAACTTTCCGAATAGCTTCGAAAACTTCCAGCGGATACCGCACCCGATTCTCGAGAGAGCCGCCGTACTCATCCGTGCGATGGTTCGTCAGCGGCGATATGAATGACGACAAGAGGTACCCGTGTGCGCAGTGCAACTCGAGCCAGTCGAACCCCGCCTCGGCGGCCCAGATCGTCGACTGGACAAAGTCGTTGAGCACGCGCCGCATGTCGTCACGTGTCATGGCACGCGACCACTGGCTGATGCCTTCGAGATATTGCTGTGGGGAGGCGGAAATGAGTTCCCAGGCTCCCTCCTCGAGGGGCATATCGATTCCCTCCCAGGCAACCTTGGTGGCACCCTTCGCCCCCGCGTGCCCTAGCTGAAGGGCGATTTTTGCGTCTGAGTGAGTGTGAACAAAGTCGACGATGCGCTTCCAGGCATCGCGTTGCTCGACGTTCCAGAGACCAGGACAACCCGGCGTGATGCGAGCGTCGGGCGATACGCAAGTCATTTCGGCCATGACCATGGCAGCGCCGCCCATCGCCCGGGCTCCTAAATGGACCAGATGGTATTGTTCCGGCACGCCATTCACACAGGAATATTGCGCCATGGGCGAGACCACCACGCGATTTTTCAGCGTAACCCCCCGGGCGGTATAGGGTGTAAACATGGGAGGAATCGATTGCTGACCAGGCTGAACGTCGACTCCGGCACGGCGTGCAAACCAGGCCTCGAAATTCTCGATGTAGCTCTTGTCGCGTAAGCGCAGGTTTTCATGACTGATCCGCTGGCTACGCGTTAATAGTGAGTAACCAAACTGCTCGACGGGCAGGTTGACGTAACGCCGGACGTTCTCGAACCATTCCATGGAGTTGCGCGCCGCATTCTGGATGCGCAGAACGGCCACACTGCGCTCGGCTTCGTAACGCTTGAGTGCTGCCATTAAGTCGTTTGGCGATTCCGCGATGCAGCGGCTAAGTTCGATGGCATCTTCAATGGCCAGCTTGGTGCCTGAGCCAATGGAGAAGTGCGCTGTGTGTGCCGCATCTCCCATGAGCACAACCGGTGCGTTACCGTTGTGGTGAATCCATGAACCGCACAGCACGCGTGGAAATTTTATCCACTGGGACGACCCGCGCAGATGGGACGCATTCGACATCAAGCTGTGCCCATCGAGATAACGAGCGAACAAGTTTTCGCAAAAAGCGATGGCCTCTTCCTTGCTCATGTTTTCAAGGCCAGCCTTTTGCCAGACTTCTTCAGGTGTTTCGACAATAAAGGTTGAAGTGTCTGCGTCGAATCGGTATGCATGCGCCTGGAACCACCCCCACTTGGTTTCTTCGAACGCAAAAGTAAACGCATCGAATAACTTGTTGGTACCAAGCCAGACAAAGCGGCAGTCGCGTACATCGATGTCCGGGCGATACGTATTGGCGTACTTCGCGCGAATGCGACTATTGATGCCATCGCTGGCAATGATGAGATCGGCATCGGGGAAGTCGGTATCGCTTTGAACATCGGTTTCGAAGACGAGGTTGACCCCGAGCTCCGCGCACCGATCCTGCAAAATATTCAACAAACGCCTGCGCCCAATGCCACAAAACCCGTGACCGCCGGATCGAATCGTTTCACCACGTATGTGAATTTCGATGTCGTCCCAGTGATTGAATGCGTCGAGAATTTGATTGGCGGTTTTCGCGTCGGCTTCTTGCAGGTTACCCAGGGTTTGGTCGGAAAAGACCACACCCCACCCGAATGTGTCATACGGCCGATTGCGCTCTATCACGGTGACGTCATGCTCGGGGTTCTGCTTTTTCATGAGCAGAGCGAAGTAGAGGCCGGCAGGGCCGCCACCTATGCAGACGATTTTCATTTTGACTCCGGTACTCAAAAACGGGCATGCCCGTTGAACTGGCAGGTTTGTCGGCAAGACAGGTCGAGGCGGATCTTTTTGTTTAGTTCTAAAGCATTCTACCGACCCCAATATCGCCCTGCAAGCATTTTTTCAACCGACGCTTGTTCACACCTACCGATCTTTACTGCTTCGCGAGTGCCAGTGACCTTTGGCGGAACAAGTCCCCGCCCTAAACGGCAGAGGTATCCGCCCGCATGAAGTTCGCAGAATCAATCCGCCTGTTCCAGGCGTCATATTCAAGTCGCTTGCCATACGAGTGCCGGGCCGTGACAGCGCTCGCTCTCCGGATATACAGGTAAACCCTAGGCCGCGTCGGTACGCCCCATAATGCACGCAAGCCGACTTGCCCAGCGCTGCACCGATACCGTCCAGTTCTTCCCTCCTTGTCGGCACCTTTAGGGCACTGAGTGCTTCCATGCACCATGTCGCTTAGGACGGAAAATTGCTTGACAACTGAACGAATGGAGTCAATATTTACGGACAGGAGACGTCTTATTCGACCAAAAGACATCCCCAAGGAGACTCACAAATCTAGTTTCGTGCGACTGTTTGCGGAACACAGGCGCCATTCATTGCAATATCGACTACCGCTTCCCTACATCTCGGGAATGTCGATTGGCGTACCTACTGAAGCACGATCATCACGGCCCGAACATGTCTAACACTGCCTATATCGATACTTTCGTCATTGATAATCTGCCACCGCCCGAGGAGTGGCCCGAGTTAATTTTTGAAACTCCCGAACTGCAGTTTCCTTCCCAGTTAAATGCCACAACCGAGCTGCTGGACAAGGCGATCGAGGAAGGACACGGCAACCGGCCGGCGATGATCGGCGCCCAGGGCAGCTGGACATACGCCCAGCTGCAACAGCAAGTGAACCAGCTGGCTCGGGTTTTGGTCGAAGAGTTGGGGCTCGTGCCCGGCAACCGCGTCTTGCTCCGCGGGGGCAATACGCCGATGCTGGCCGCCTGCTGGCTTGCGGTGTTCAAAGCGGGCGGCGTGGCAGTGGGCACCATGCCCCTGCTGCGCGCCAAAGAACTTAAAGACATCATCGAGAAGGCGAAGGTTACCCACGCCTTGTGCGACGCGGCACTCGCAGACGAACTCGAAAAGGCTCGCAGTGAACGGCCCCAATTAACCCAGGTGCTGTATTACGGCCAAGGGGGGACATTGGAAGCTCTGGCTGCCTCCAAGCCCAATACGTTCGATGTCGTGCCAACGCGGGCAACCGACCCTGCTCTCATCGGTTTTACCTCTGGCACGACGGGCGTACCCAAGGGCACCGTGCACTTCCATCGCGACGTCATGGCCATGTGCGAGGTCTTTCCACGGCATTGCCTGAAGCCTGAGCCCTCCGATGTTTTTATCGGCACGCCGCCGCTGGCCTTCACATTCGGCCTGGGAGGGCTTCTATGCTTCCCACTATGGGCTCGTGCCAGCACCGTACTCCTCGAACGCTTGACGCCCGATCTCCTCTTACAGGCCATCAGCCAATACCACGCTACGGTTTGCTTTACCTCACCGACCGGCTATCGCCAGATGTCCCCGCTCGTCGGTGACCACCCCATACCGAGCCTCAAGAAAGCCGTCTCTGCCGGAGAACCCCTGCCGGAAGATACGCGGCGCAAATGGCGAGACGCGACCGGCATCGAAATACACGATGGGATCGGAGGCACCGAAATGATTCATATCTACATAGCTTCCGGACCCGATGACTACCGACCGGGCGCGCTCGGTCGCTTACTGCCCGGATACCGGGGGATGATCGTGGATAAAGACATGACCCCCCTGCCGCCGGGAGAAGTGGGCATGCTGGCAGTGAAAGGGCCTACAGGATGTCGATACCTGGCGGACGAGCGGCAGCGCAATTATGTCCGCCAGGGCTGGAACCTGCCGGGCGATGCCTTCCGTATGGACGAAGATGGCTATTTCTATTATGTCGCCCGAGTCGACGACATTATCGTGACATCGGGCTACAACGTGTCAGCGCCTGAAGTCGAATGGGCGCTCTTGGCCCACCCGGCCGTCGCTGAGTGCGGTGTAGTCGGTATTCCCGACGAACAGCGAGGGCAAATTGTTCAGGCATTTGTCGTATTAAAGCCCGACTATCAACCGAGCGACGCGCTTGCCACTGAGCTCCAGAACTTCGTTAAACAAACCGTTGCACCCTACAAATATCCGCGGCGTATACGTTTCGTCGAAACCTTACCCCGCACCGAAAGCGGCAAGCTTCAACGGCATAAGCTACGCGATTTGTGATTGCGCCGTGGGGGTCGGCATTCCCGAAGCGAGGCTGGGATGAACATTTTCATGACCGGAGCAACTGGCTTTATCGGCAGCCGACTCGCCCACGCGTTGCACGACCGTGGCCATACACTGGCCCTAGCCGTGCGTAACCCAAAAGCAGCGCAAAAACTCGTTCCGGGGCACCATTATGAACGCGTCGACTTCAATACCGCGGTCACCGCCGAAACGTGGCAGCCACTGCTAACCCGCACGCGAGGGGGTAGCCCATCAATACCCTACGACGTGGTGATCAACGCAGTAGGTATTTTGCAGGAAACACCTCGACAGCGGTTCCATACCGTGCACTATGCGGCGCCCATCGCTCTCTTCGATGCCTGTGTTGCAACCGGCGTACGTCGCATCGTGCAGATCTCAGCGCTGGGCGCCGACGCAGAGGCACGTACGGCATACCACCTCAGTAAGCGAGCTGCCGATGAACATTTGCGCCAATTGCCCAGCGAACACGTCATTGCTCAACCCGCACTTGTGTTCGGTCCGGGCGGTACGAGCGCGCGCTTATTTTCTACTCTTGCCCGCCTCCCGGTCATACCTCTGCCCGGACGCGGAGATCAACAAGTGCAGCCCATCTACGTTGACGACCTGATCGACGCAGTCGTCGCCTTAGTAGAAACCCCCAGCCTACCCGCTTCTACGGTACCCCTGGTCGGGCCCCACCCGGTTAGTTTGCGCGCATTTTATGCACAGCTGCGACGCGCCCAGGGTTTACGCGCCGGGCCCATTTTTATACCCGTCCCCATGGCCATGATGCGGTTAACTGCCCGCCTAGCCAGCTGGATTCCGGGCGGCATGTTAGACCGCGATACCTTAGACATGCTGAATCGCGGCAACACCGGTGATCCCAGCCTAACCCGTCTCCTCATTGGGCGCGATCCGCGCCCTGTGGATCAGTTCTTCGCGTAGTTGTGGGCCATTGTTGCGCCCCCTTCGGCACCCCGTCGTGGCCCACGCAGGGCGAGACCTGCACCAAAAGCAACATATACCAGCGCGAGCGAGGCGGCGCCCAGTTTTCTCTCGAACCCCGGGGTGAAACGCTTAGGCGTGCAACGCAAATCCACAAAGCAGGCCACGGTGGTCACCGCAGCAGCTACCCCTAACACAACACTCGCTTCTGCGGCTCGATGCTGAAAGTTTTGCGGCGGCGCATCAGTGCACAACTCCGTGGCATCGTCAGCGGTGCGGCGCTTTGGCCTGGTGTCGTTGAGTCCGGGCACATCGCTCAATGGCGCCCTGTCTGAGAATCGCAAAGCCCTAGCGCCCGGCGGGTGAAAACGACTGGCTCGAGGACCACGCTCCCGAGACAGCACGTGAACCCAGTATTCATAGGCACCCGCCCACATTATCGACATCGCATGATGAATGAAATAGCCCAACACTGTGTAACGCCAGGAAAATGCCCGTTGCGGTATCGCTCGCTCGCCCCACAACCAATGACTGATCGCGTTAACGGGAGCGAAGACACTTTGACTTTCCCTCGCGCCAAATAGCAATAGGGCCGCGGTTGACGTCAGGCTGGCAAGTGTTCCGGACACACTGGCACGCCGATAAACTCGAGTTACTGCGTTAACCCGGGCGTTATCTTCCCATCCCGATCGACGGTTCGATGCCTTGGTGGCGCGCTCGCCACAACGCACCTCGATCCGCTGGGCCATTCTTCACTCCTTTTGAATGCGACGTAGCAATAAGAAGAGCGGATATCGTGTCAGGTACCGCACTTGCAGATCGCTTCGCAATGATTGCGCCTGGTGCAACACTCGTATCCCGACCCTGCAGCACGTTTCCCCTTTTGAACGCCCCTGTACATGCGACGGCCGAATGTAATCCATTCCGTTGTTAACGCCGTCCTCTACGAGAAGCAATCACGGGGCGCGGCGTGCAACGTATGGGCTACCTGACGGGTTCCGGTGAAACACACGGAGTGAGGCCAGAATCGAGATGGTCAAATCAACTGCTAGCCGGCATGCAGTGACATTATTGCGAGTCAGCATAGGCACTATGTGGGTGGTAACGGGTGTGGTGTCTGTCGTTGGCTTTCCGCATGCCGAAAGCTACCTATTGCTCAGGCGCGCAGGCGTTCCGGAACCCCTGTTGCCCATTGCACTTTACGGAGCTTCCCTACTTGATATCTTGCTCGGCTTGGCTTGTCTAATGAAGTGGCGTCCCAAGTGGATTTGGCCTGCTCAAATGATGCTCATCGTGCTTTATACGACAATCATTACCCTAAAGCTTCCTGAGTTCTGGTTACACCCCTATGGGCCAATTCTGAAAAACCTTCCCATTCTTGCTGCGATTTGGGTCGTATTTATTAACGAGAGCAGCCAACCAGGATAACGCGTCCTCGTCATGGAATACTTCTTGGTTAAATGGGTACACATTATCTCTTCAACGATACTGTTCGGCACCGGAATCGGCAGCGCATTTTATTTGTTATGTGCGACACTAACCCGCAACGTGAGTGCAATCGCTATCGTGGCACAAATCGTTGTGGTTGCTGACACATTGTTTACAGCAACTACCGTGGTAGTACAACCGTTGACGGGCTTTTGGCTTATGCACCTCATGCAACTGCCTTTGAACACCGACTGGATTTTTTGGTCGCTGGCGCTGTATGTCGTGGCAATATCATGCTGGCTTCCCGTGGTTTGGATCCAGATACAACTTCGCAACATCGCCCGTGCATCTTATGCGACCCGTTCAGCTCTCCCTCCACGCTACTGGCGGCTATTTTACTGGTGGGTCGCCTTGGGAATTCCGGCATTAGTGTGCTTTCTGATCATTTTTTACTTCATGGTGGCAAAGTCTATATAGAAACTGCGTATTGCACTGCTAGCTAATCATCGAGGCCGTCGGACAAGAAAGGTTGCATCTATACATCGCCCTCACAGGCGCTCAGCAAAAAGAGACATTGTTCACGGCATTGGCATAAGGGTTGCTGTTATCTGCGCGTCAGCAAGCTTACGGCGAAGACCTTCGCGTCTTCGTGCCTGTGCCCCCGCTCACGTGTGCGTTAAACGGGGATACCGAACCCCGACCTGCTTATTACTAACGCGAAGGCAGAGATTTACGTATCCGGCTTTCAAGCATTGCACTAATGTCAGCCTTTATAAAGGCTGGGCGACTCATACCCCTGCTAGCACACACGCAGGAAACAACGCTTAGTAGGACATAAATTTTATGCGCACCATTGCACTGATTAGCGAGCACGCTTCGCCCTTATCGCGTCCCGGCAGCGTTGATAGCGGGGGCCAGAACATCTACGTCGCTCATGTTGCACGGCAACTTGCTGCGCGCGGTTGGCATGTCGATGTTTTCACGCGACGTGACCGTCGAGGGCAGCCGACCGTGCTGCAATGGGAGCCCCGCATCCGGGTTATTCACGTTCCCGCAGGACCTGCCCGTCATGTCCCCAAGGAAAAGATGTTGCCGTACATGCCTGCTTTTGCGCACTTCCTCGAAGACTTTTGCGTTCGACAGCCATTTCATTACGATGTGGTGCATGCCAATTTTTTTATGTCGGGAATGGCCGGGCACCACCTGGCAAAGCGCTTGCGTATCCCTTTTGTGATTACGTTCCACGCGCTAGGAAAGGTTAGGCAACTACATCAGAAGGAAGCCGATCAATTCCCAACGATACGCCTGAAAATAGAAGAAGAGTTAGTGCAGGCGGCCAATGGCATCATCGCCGAATGCCCTCAAGACTATAACGATCTCGTTCAGCTTTATAACGCCGATCCACATCGCATTGCCGTTGTGCCCTGCGGTTTCGACGCGCGCGAGTTCTCGCCTATGGACAAAATACAGGCAAGACGAAGCTTAGGCTGGGACGAGCATGCGTTCTATGTCCTGCAACTGGGTCGAATCGTGCCACGTAAGGGAATCGATAATGTGATACGCGCGCTTGCCCTGCTACGTTGCAATCATCACATTGAGGCGCGGTTATGCGTCGTGGGCAGTAATCAACCCGAGGGTATCGACAATGACCCTGAGCTGAACCGCCTGCGCGCAGTGGCAAGCCACTGCGATATGACGGCTTACGTCGAGTTCGCCGGACTGAAAGAACGACATGAACTCGGCTCGTTCTATAACGCTGCCGACACGTTCGTGACCACCCCGTGGTATGAACCGTTTGGCATTACACCCGTCGAAGCGATGGCCTGCGCGCGTCCAGTGGTCGGTGCGAACGTAGGCGGTATTCCCTACACCGTGAAAGAAGGTGAAACGGGCTACTTAGTTCCACCGTGCGACCCTGCCGCGCTCGCCACACGCCTGGCCATGCTGGCACGGAATCCGGAACTTGCCTGGCGCATGGGAAACGCTGGGCTACGCCGTGCGCGCCAGCTATTTACCTGGGCCCGTGTGGCCAGTCAGCTAGAAGGCGTGTACCTGAGTGCCATGGAGCGCGCAACGGATCAACGGACCATTCACCCGGCCGACACCATCAGTTCAACAGGATTGATGGCCGCCGGCGGCCAGGAGGTGTCATGAAACAAACAACGACAACGACAGCGACGCAACTTCAAAACAAGGTTGTGTTGATCACTGGCGCCGCGAGTGGATTAGGCGCAGCCCTGGGCCGGTTGCTCGCGGCTGAAGGCGCACTTCCCGTGCTGGCTGATATGAATACCCAACGCCTGCAGCAAGTTGTTGAAGCCTTCGAAACAGCGGGGTTTCCCCACATGGCGGTCACTCTTGATGTCGGTGACGAGGCAGCGGTGAGTGAAGCGTTAACCCGAATCCTGGAAAGGTTCGGACGTTTGGATGCTGTCGTGAACAGTGCTGCGATCGACGTGACCGTGCCCATCGATGAATTACCGGTGTCCGACTGGGAACGCATTTTGCGCACCAACTTGACGGGACCATTCATCGTGGCACGAGCGGCCGTGCCCATCATGCGGCGCCAGGGAGGAGGGCACATCATCAATATCGCCTCGACCGCATCGAAGCGTGCGTGGCCGAACGCGGTAGGCTATCACGCGAGTAAGTGGGGGCTGCTAGGGCTCTCGCACGCACTTCATGCGGAATTGCGCCCACTTGGTATCAAAGTGAGCGCGGTGGTTGCGGGTGGCATGCGTACACCATTCCTGCTCGACCGCTTCCCGGACATCGACACCGATGTGCTCCAGGACCCGGCCAATGTTGCCCGGACGATCTGCTTTGTATTGCAACAACCTGAAGAAACCGTTATTCCCGAAGTGATGGTGTTACCCATGAGGGAGACATCATGGCCCTAACCCCAGCCATTTTTCTCGACAAAGACGGCACCTTGTTGCATGACGTGCCCCACAACGTCGATCCCCTGCGGATGGAGTTTGCGGCAGGCGCGCGCGAAGGACTGCGCCGTCTGGGCCGCCTCGGCTATCCATTGATCGTTATTAGCAATCAGCCCGGCGTGGCTTTGGGGCTGTTCGAAGAGGACTCACTGCATCAAGTGGGAGCGCAACTGAGCAAGATGTTCGAAGAGGCCGGTGCGCATCTGTCCAGCTTTTACTACTGCGTGCACCATCCCGAAGGCCGCCTGCCACAGCTGCGCGTGCGCTGCTCATGCCGCAAGCCCGCGCCGGGATTGATTCTCAATGCTGCGGTACGCCATGGGATCGACCTATCGCGCTCATGGTTTGTCGGCGACATCCTCGACGATATCGAAGCCGGCAGCCGTGCCGGCTGCGAAACCTTATTAATCAACAACGGCAATGAGACGGTCTGGCATACCGGTCCGTATCGACAACCGCACCACGTGGTCGAAACCTTTGAACAAGCTGCTTTACTCATTTTCGAACGCTGCGTGGCTCTGACCTCCACTCCCGGTGCCACTGAGAGAGTGGCATGAGCCGAGGGGAGTGCCCCACGTGGAGTGAGGCTAAGCATGTCTTGTGCGTTCGCCTGGACAACCTGGGCGACGTTCTCATGACCTCGCCAGCGATGCGGGCCCTTAAGGCGGCCGCGCCAGGACGCCGCCTGACACTACTTGGTTCGCCCTCCGCGGCCGCCGTTGCACCCTTGCTGCCCGAGATCGATCGCACGCTCGTGTATGACGCCCCCTGGGTGAAAAACTCGTCGATCACTGGGCCCGACGATGACCATGCCATGATCCGTCAACTTGCCACCGCTCGATTCGACGCCGCGGTCATTTTCACGGTGTACAGTCAGAGTGCCCTTCCCGCTGCCTTATTGTGCCGATTGGCGGGTATTCCACTGATACTCGGGCACGCCCGTGAGAACCCGTATCGGCTGTTGTCGCACTGGGTGCGCGACCACGGCTCTTACGATGGCGGACGGCACGAAGTTCAACGGCAGCTCGATTTGGTAGCAACGGTGGGCGCGGTTGCCCCTGATACCCGCATGCGGGTGCAGGTGCCGGCTAACGCTCACCATCGCGTCCAGCAGCTACTTGACGAACACAGTATTAACTCCTCAGCCGGCTGGATCGTCGTCCACCCCGGGGCGTCAGCGGCATCACGACGCTACCCGGCGACGCGCTTCGGCGCGGCGATGCGATTGCTAAATTCCACGCTTCCCATCCTGGTGACAGGGGGTCCGCAGGAAGAACATTTGTCTGCCCAGGTATGCCAAGGCGTTGACACCGCAGTGAATCTTGCGAACCGATTAAGCCTGGCCGAACTCGCCGCGTTAATTTCGAGAGCGCGGTTATTGATTTCGAATAATTCGGGCCCAGTCCACCTGGCGGCCGCACTCGGCACACCGGTCGTCGATCTGTATGCGCTGACCAATCCGCAACACACCCCTTGGCAGGTAAAAAATCGGGTGCTGTTTCACGACGTTCCTTGCCGCTACTGTTATCGCAGCGTATGTCCGGAAGGACATCATCAATGCCTGCTTGGCGTTTCTCCTCGTGATGTCGCGCAAGCAGCGCAGGAACTGCTCAGCGAAACGGCAGCTTCTGTAGCGAGCGGTTCGGGCACCCATGGCAATACCATCCCCTGCCTCCAGCCTGACAATGGGGCAAGCTCGCAGCAACGATACGATAAAGCAAGGCCCACCACAGTTTCACCGCAAACTGAAGATCAATAAACGGAGCTGTTCATGTCTGTGTTGGCTCGCGCACCCCGCCGATTACGCATTCTGACCTGGCATGTACACGGCAATTACCTCTACTACCTTTCCCAAGTCCCTCACGATTTTCTCGTCGTGACCAAGCCAGGCGACCCTCCGGGCTACGCCCGACCAGGGCCAGGCTTAACTTGGGGTGATAATGTACAAACCATAGATGCCGCCGCCGTTAAGCATGCCGCTTTCGATTGCGTTTTGTATCAGTCGCGCTCTCCTTATGAGCACGACCACTATGATCTGCTCACCGAACAACAACGCGTCCTGCCAGCGATTTACGTGGAGCACGACCCCCCCCAGCAACACCCTACAAATACGCTTCACTGGTTTCAACAGGAGGGTGGATTGCTCATCCACGTTACCCCCTTCAACGCTCTCATGTGGGACAACGGCATCACTCCCTCGCGCGTCATCGAACATGGGGTCATGATCCCGGAGCATGTGTGCTACCGGGGAGATTTCGCGCGGGGTATCGCGGTGGTCAATCACTTAAAGCGCCGGGGACGTCGGCTGGGGGCCGATGTTTTCGAGACGGTGCGACGGCAAGTAGCAATCGACCTGGTAGGTATGGAAGCGGAAGCCAGCGGTGGCCTGGGAGAAGTCTCCAACCTGGAACTTCCGGCCTTTTTAAGCCGCTATCGGTACTTTTTTAATCCGATTCGATACACCAGCTTAGGGCTTGCTGTTATTGAAGCCATGATGGTAGGCCTTCCTATTGTGGGGCTCGCCACCACCGAAATGAGCACCGCGGTGATTAACCGCACCACCGGTTATGTCGATACCCGCATTGACCGGCTCATTGAGGTCATGCATACCCTAGAGCACGACCCAGACCTTGCCCAGCGCTGGGGCGCGGCGGCGCGTGAATATGCCCTGGAGCGTTTCAGCATTCAACGCTTCATTCATGACTGGAACGGTGCCTTCGAGTTAGCGCTGCACATTGCGCGCAGCTAGTATGAGCAGACGAGTCCCGCCCGGCGTACATCTCAATTGAATCGCGTGTCCAGCCCGACCGACCACGGAAACGGTCGCGACATTTAGGCCCGGTGAAGTTGAAGAATCTCGGCCTTCGCTTGTGCGAAGCTTGCTCCACACCTGTCTCTTTCTGACAGTTCTGGTTGCGTTAATGGCCACACAATATCAAGCGTCTTGTCGTTCCACGCGATGCACCGCTCATCGTGTGGATCGTAATACCCCGTGGTGCAATACTCGACGTCAGCGACCTCGGACAGCACTGCGAACCCATGGGCAAACCCAGGCGGAATCCACAGTTGAAACCGATTTTGTTCGGACAATGTTTCTGACACCCATTGACCAAAAGTACGGGAATCCGGGCGTAGATCCACCGCCACATCATAGATTTCCCCACGGACGACCCTGATCCACTTACCTTGAGGATTACGCAACTGATAATGAAGGCCGCGCAGCACGTTACGGTGGGAGCGCGAATGGTTATGCTGCACAAAGCATAGACTGCATCCTGTCATTGCTTCGAAATCGCGCAGGTTGAAACTTTCCATAAAGAACCCGCGCGCGTCGTGGTGTACGAGCGGTTGCAGTACGCATAAGCCTGACAGAGGTTCGGATAT